>JBQCEA010000125.1:0-5941 GCA_051960695.1 Mucilaginibacter sp.
ACCTGTTCTTTGTGGCATGCCGACAAGATCAGTGCCCCGACCAAAATTGCCGATCCTTTAAGTAGATAATTTGGTTTCATAACGGTTTTAATTAAGTTTATTTGTTGTAATGTATATACATTTTAAAATCAACAATATTCCCGAAACCTCGTCCTTAGTCTACATCTCACTCAGCCTTGCATATAATTCAGCAATACAGGCTTCATCCAAAAGCCACTTATGCTTTGCTATTTCATTCTTATTTGCTGTCCAGTCATGTGTTAAGAAGCCATTTTTGTCACGGGCATTTTGCCAGGCGTAATCCAGGTCATGATGGATGGCGTTTATATATTTTGGATCTTTATCAACTTTATACAATGCTTCATATCCCCTGAATAACACCGTCATAAACCAGGGCAGATCAATTTTAAGTTTTAAATTAGGATCATGCTGCTGATCATGATAATAATCGAACGATGATTGTGCTGCATGCCGTGCCTCCTTAAGATATTCTTCCTTTTTTGTGAACTGGTATAAGAGTACGGAGGCTTCAATTACCGAACCTGTATTGTAAGTCCAAAAAGTCGGGTTGACAGTTCCATCCTTTACCTTTTTATCGTTATAATACAAGCCGTTTGGCGCCTTCAGATTGGTCAGCATCCAGTTATAAAAACGCTGCCCCCACTCAAGATAACTTTTATCTGATGTTGCCTCATAAAGTTTTAACGCAACCAGCATTGCCATACCATTGCTGCATGCGGGCTTCTGGTCATGGTGCCCCTCAACCCAGTATATGCCGCCGCCTAATTCGTCAGACCAGCCGCTGATAATAAAATTGAAGGCTGTTTTAGCGCGTTCAAGATATTTTGGATTTTTCGTATTCAGGTAGGCCTCTGTATATTCAATACCCACAAGGCCATTGTCATCATAATAGCGATCAGACTTTTCCATTGCGGGCGGATAAGCCTGGTACCCAACAGGTGACCGGGATACATCTCTGTAAGCCTCCATCCCTATGACCAAAGAATCAAGATATGGAAGGTATTGCCTGCGAACAGACGAATTATGCAGCAGCGCGTTAGTTGCCGACATCATCCCGGAAAAAGGCCAGAGAAAACTAACCTCTTTTACGCTAACCGCGCTTCCCTCCACATAATCCACCTTACCGGCCGCATCCCGCGGGTAATTTTCAAGAAAAAGTCCGTGGTATTTTTTAACGCGATAAAGATCCCATATTTGATGATAGATATATTTCGCCCGGGATAAGCATTCTTTTTTGCCTGTTAAGCTTTGTGCATGGCCAGCCACCGAAAAGGCAAGCAACAAGGCAAACAAAGCAGAAAAACGGCAAATGATTGTTTTATTATGCATTAGAAGAATCATTGTTTAGTAGTTTATTATTGTTTTGAAGGCGGCGGATTTTTAACACCCCAATTCTTATTAGGTTCTTTACCCATCACAAAGCTTAATGTGCCGCCTTGCATTAGTTGCTTGCGGAACATCCAACAGTTGTTAAGCGCTGAATTGTTGAATGAGGCCGATTTAACGTAAATATTCTTTTCGGAATTATCTTTTGTTTGCAACGTTAGCTTACGTCCATTGCTTAGCTTAATGTCTACGCGATCAAAAAATGGGCTGCCAAACTCAATGATCGGCTGCTCATCTGTAAATCCTTTAACATCAAATATTCCGAGCGCTGTCATCACATACCAGCCGCCCATCTGTCCCTGGTCTTCATCCTGTCCATATCCGTATCCATGGATAGGATCGTTGCCATAAAATCCGCGGCAAATTTCCCGTGTCCATTTTTGTGTGAGCCACGGCTTGCCAGAGAAATCGAACAACCAGCTGATATGCAGGCAAGGTTCATTACCATGATTGTAAATAGCATTAACACCTGCAAAGGCGTCGATGGTTTTGCCACCGCCAAAAGCTTCGTCTTTCGATTTTTCGAAGATGTCGTTCAGGTGGTTATTGAAGTATTCTTTTCCCTGTAAACTGATCAATGCAGCAGGATTTTGCGGAACAAATAAAGTGTACTGTACAGCGTTACCTTCCTGGAACCCACGCCACGGAGCGTATGGATCAAATTTGCCGATAAACTTTCCATCTGCTGTTTTTGGCTCGATCAGCTTATTTTCCGGGTTATAAAGCAGCCGCCAGCCGTTTGAATATTTAATAAACTTCTTATAATCATCCGTTTTGCCGAGTGATTTGGCCATTTGCGCAGCGGCAAATGCACTGAAACTGTACTCCAGTGTGTGGGATGCAGAAAAATCTGAACCGGTAGAATCAGTCACAAAATCACCTCCCTTGTATTCCAAAAATGGAACATAACCATAGTGAAGAAATGCCTTTACATCCATTTTGCCTGAACCGACTTTCCGGTTACGCCACCCCAGCTCATTACCACGTATAGCCTGGTAGGCTTCGTTAATGTCATAATCCCTTATACCAGCCTCATACGCCGCGGCAATGGCCAACCCTACGAAATTAGTACCAACACCCGACACATATTCACTGTTAGCAACGCCATCGCCAAACCAGCCTTTATCTTTGTATAGTTGTAATTGGGTGTGAATAAAGTCTTCATAGAAATCAGGATAAGCCAATGACCATAGCTGTGTAAGGTCCCAATAACCGCCCCAAATTGCGTCGGTATTGATGAAATTGTATAGTTTCCCGCTTGGGGCTCGTTTAAGGTGCCCGATCTGTCCTCCATGTTTTGGGTAGTCGCCGTTAATGTCACTTGCGACGCCCCGGCCCAGCAAAGCGTGGTACAACCCGGTATAAAACTTAACAACCTCACTATCGTTCCTGCTGTGAACTGCGATCTTTCCAAGTTCCGTTTCCCAATTTTGTATGGCCAGTTTCTTCGCTTGTTCAAAGTTGAGTTTTGATGCTTCTGTGGCCAGGTTCAATTTTGCGTTCGCTTCGGAGGTATAGGAAAGCCCTACTTTAATTTCGATCTGTTCCCCTTCTGTTGTTTTATAGTTTAGAAAAAGACCGGCACCGCGACCGCTTGACTTTGTAGAACTTTCATGGATGGCATCATCCACAAATGAGCCAACACTTTCGGGCGCTTTGCTTAATTCTCCATAAATAAACATCGACACTTTTCCGTTAGGGTCGTACTTCTGCACATATTTGGGATAAGTTTCAACAAAGCCTGCAAAATGCGTCTTATCAATCATGTGGATCTCTGCATTTGTTACCGGCCCGCTCTCTCCCTGTACATGCCCAATATCAAAGATCAGGTGTGCGTCGTCGCTCTTAGGAAATGCATACCTGTGAAATCCAACCCTTTTAGTGGCTGTCAGTTCTGCTGTGATATGGTAATCGTCAAGCAGCACCTTGTAATAGCCGGGGATTGCCACTTCGTTCTTATGTTCAAATCTCGACCTATAACCCGAGCCTGGGGTATCTAACCCTCCCGGACGCACCTTCAACGGCCCGGTTGTGGGCATAAAGCTTACGCCTCCTACCTGCCATTCGTGAAAATGCACAAAACCTTCTATCGAGTGATGGCGTGGATCGTAGCCGACCACCTCCCAGCCTTGTTTATTCCCATAATGCCCGTTTGTAGACGGAGCCAGTTTCGCCATGCCTTCAGGTACCGCTGCGGGTGTAAAAAAGAACCAGCGACTATTTGCTGTTCCAATCTTCGCATCAACATACCTGCTTAGGTTTTGGGCAACAGCAAAATTTGAGAACTGCATGAACGTAAAGGCGGCAGCAGCAATTTTTGCTATCTTTTTAATAGTAACTGAGCTAAATAGAATCTTCATCGGTTATTTATATTTTGATAATAAGACCTGAACACGCTGCATCCAGGCTTGATCCACTCCTTCCAGGTTGGTATACCTGCCTGCGCCATTCATGCCCGCATATTGGTAATATCCATTATTTGCTGCATCTTTCAGGACGACATTAATTAAATCGATGTTCGCTTTTGCATACATCAGCCATGTGCTGTTTCCGTCGGTTTCGTACAGGCGAATAAACGCCTGGGACGCCCACCCACAGTAACAAGGATTAACCCTTGGATCGTTGGTATTGAAAATGAAACCATTATAATTACCGCTATAAAGGGTTTTTATCATTGATTGCGCAAGAGCTTCAGCCTTACTGACATATGTGTTGTCATTCATCGCTTTAGCCCAAAGCAAATCTGCTTCAATCATGATCGCATTGTCATAAGTAAACTTCTGGGTGTCCGAAGTGCCGTTGCTTTCTATCTGCCAGAAATACAAACCAGTACCATTGTCCAGCATTTTGCTGTTCAGCCAGGTGTTGATCTGTACAGCCCAGTCATGATAAACGGAATCACCCGTGATCTGGTAAAGGCGCAGAAAAAGCTGCAATGCCACACCATTTGATTGGGTAGGCTTCACCGTTTTTTGTGTACTCCACCAAAAGCCGCCTCCAAAATTGGTATCCCAAAGGCCGCTGTTCATCAGCCATTTGGCACAGTTTTCGGCTGCGGTTAAATATTGGGCCTGCGTTGTGCCCGAGGTTACGTCATAAGCTGCCAGGAAAGTAATACCTGTTAGGGAGTTATCATCCACATACTTGTCGCCGGCAGCACCTGAACCGTCCAGGTTTGCCGCTGCAAAATATCCGCCGTTAGCGTCTTTCTTATCCCACAGGTTTTGCAGCCAATTGAATGTATTGTTCATCTCCTGCAAATACGACTGATCACCGTTTGCGATCATCGCCGCATCTGCATAAAGCTGGCTGGCGTTATACCATTCGAACGCCCCATTGGTGTTGGTTGTGGTATTGACGCGGTAACTGCCGTAAGCGGTTTGATAGAAATTAACAATATAACTGTGCGTACTTTTGGCATTGCTGAGATAAACCGAAGTAACAGGAGGAGGGTTGCTCCCATCGTTACCGGTTGTATCAGTGCCAGTGTGCACAGGAGTAACATGCACCTTTCCGCAGGAAACGAGTAACATACCCAGTATCGGCAAGTACGCCAACAATTTCATTCTCATATAGATCTGTGTTAAACACGCCCGCAGATGAACTGAACGGGCGTGTTTTCAATATTACAATTAATTAAACGCAGTAGCGGTATGGGTATATGGCCCGGAAGCCTGGAACAAAAGGTCCACCTTAACATTGTGCATATCTGCGGCAGCAGGGAATTTATAAGTATTGCTCCATTGGTCATTTGAAGCCGGAACTACGTAGAAATAGCTTGCCGGCTGTCCGGCAGGATCAACGTTGTCCACGTTGGTACTTCCCCAATACTCAAGTCCGGCTGAAGTATGCAGAATAAATTTATAACGCTGGTCCCTGCCCCATGAGAATTGATAAAACGTAACCGGCACTTTTGGATTTTCCCAGGTACTGTTTCCGATGTAGTCCAATGTGGCGATCTCCGTGTTATAGGCAGACATATAGAGGCCGATAGCATCAATACTTACAATTTTCGTCGTTAACAAATTAAGATTTACATCGATACGATAAGCTTTCTTTGTTCCGCTGACGGTAGTGGTACCTGCTCCCACCTGCAAGGCGCCCTGAGCATCTATATAATAATTGTTACCGGTGCCATCGGGTTTGTCAGTAAACGAATAAGTGCCTGGCTGAAGCGACGTGTACAACTCGAAATTACCCACTGAAGTCTGCTTCAGCGCTATTGCATTCTTGATGTCTGCGCCGCCTTCGGTCGCGGTACCCGTAATATACATTGTTTTAGGCAATACGATCGGACGCGTAACGCTGATCGTTCTTTGCTGGGTGCTCAATTTTGCATTTGCAGCTAATGAGACGATCACTGCCCATTTAAGATTGCCTGTACCTAAAGCCGGGATACCTGCCAGCGACGCGACTTCATTCAGCGTATCCTGGCTAACGGTTGCCTGCGCCTGTACGCCGCCACCGTCTGAAAGCAGCTTATAAAGCGGGTGACTAAAATCACCGCTTGTCTTATCAAATACCACTTCGTATA
>JBQCEA010000126.1:0-13323 GCA_051960695.1 Mucilaginibacter sp.
AGCTACCGGCCCGACGGGCGCTACCGGCAACGCCAATGTTAAGGTTGATACCTTTACCGTAAAGGGTGCCGACTGGGTATACAATTCGATATTTTGGTTTGCCAGCGGAAACGGCATCAGCGAAGGCTATTTTACTAAGTATTATGATCGTGCCAATAACACAATTACAGCCGATATTTTAAGCGGTGGCGCAGTATTGGTTTATTTTACATCTAACCCCTCGTTCAATACATCAGAGTGGATATCGCTGCCATATTCCTTTGCAGATAATTCATCCGGCGCTTTTAATTACAATTATGCTTATGAAACGTCTGTCGGCAACGTACGGCTGCATTTCTTCTTTTCGCCGAATAACGGCGGTACCCCGCCAACGTTAAATACTTTTACTCCGCCAAACCATGTTTTTAAGGTTGTAACGGTAAGTGGTACACTTATAGGCGCTATCAGGAAAAACCATATTGATGTGCATAATTACAGGGCTGTAAGTCAGTTCCTTGGATTAAAATAGACAATCGCCGATATTTTTGAGTGTCGCCTAAGAACGCTAATTCTTCCAGACGTCGGTAATAGGTGCGGCAGATTTATCGTCGTCCGCAGGCAACCCAAACATTTCCTCTAAAGTATGCAGAACACTGTAATGAGTGATCGGTTCGCTGTATTCTCCGCTTTTTACTTTATCGCCGTAAAAGATGGTAGCTATATGGTTGCCGTTTTGTGGGTCATAATCATCCTCGTCAAATGTCACTATCAGCAGGCTTTTGTGATGTTTGGCCCAATCTGCATAGTCCGATAAATTGTCCTTTAACCAATGGTCGCCGCGCCTGATGGCTGCAGCATTGCCCGGTAAACCGATATTATGCATATCGTAGTCCATGTTTGGAACCACAAAAGCCACTGTAGGCAGTTTGTCGAAATCTTTTGGGAAGGCGGTCATGGGCACACTCAGTGAAGCGGGTATGCAATTGGGACCGGTACCCAGCCAATTTACCCATGGGCAATGTTTACGCGCATACAAAGCACCTACCGTTAGTTGATGAAATCCAGAGGTACAGCCGAGAAAGCCCGGCGCAGGCATAGTTTGCGCGAAGCCTTTAAATGTGAGTTTTTTGGCAAGCAGAGCCGCACCCAGATTAGGTGTTTTAAATGGTGTACCGCGCTGAAGGCATTCATCGCCTTTTACACCCTGTGTACTGCCTGAAAAAAGCGCCAGGTAATTAGGCTGACTCGGGTGCCCAATACCGTGCGAATCGGTAAATAAAGCACCATCTTTTGCAAGCTTATTGATGTAAGGTGCATTATTTGAGCCGATCAGCTCGCTATAGGCATGGTTTTCTTCCATAACAATAATTACATGTTCATAATGTGGAATAATACCTTGCTGTTTATGCCGGAAGGAGAGCAGGGCGGCAGCAATAAAAAGAACGGCTATAGATAGGATGGTCTTCATGGTGAGTATTGCAAGTTATCAAAACTTTAACATTGATAAAATGAGTTTAGCTGTACAATAGTTTGTTTTAAGCCGAATTAATTTTATCTTGCGGCAGGAAATGGTGTCTTCCTTTTAAAAACCGCATTGCTGATGGCGCCTGCATTATCAAACAGATAATTATATCTGTTTACCCATTATTTATGCAGGCAGAAAAACTCAATAACTTATTTCAGAAGATATTTAGCAGGGAAGCTATTTTACAATGGCTGTGGCTTATTCGTTTTAATTGCCGGATAAGCGCAATAACTTGTTATTACGTACGGCTTACTATGATAAATTATAATCGAAGCAATTCATGAAAAAAAACAACCTTATTTCAGTTTCGGAACACTATTCCATTATTAAATATCTGGTACGCTGGACCATTCTGATACTGCCAATAGCCATCGCTATAGGCAGTGTGGTCGCCTTATTTTTGTGGCTGCTGACTACCGCTATCCATTTTCGTTTTGCCCATAAATGGCTATTGTTTTTACTGCCTTTAGCGGGTTTGCTCATCCATTTCATTTATAAGTTTATGGGTGGCTCTGCCGAAAAAGGCAACAACCTGATCATGGATGAAATTCATGAGGAAGGCGGGGGAGTGCCTAAAAGGATGGCGCCAATTATTTTGATTACTACCGTTATTACCCATTTATTTGGTGGTTCTGCCGGACGCGAAGGAACAGCCGTACAAATTGGGGGCAGTATAGCGTCAATGTTCGGTGGCTGGTTTAAGCTAAAGGGGTTGGATATGCGGATGATCCTTACTGCGGGCGTTGCAGCAGGTTTCGGGGCGGTATTTGGCACACCCATTACCGGGGCCATTTTTGCTATGGAAGTACTGACTATCGGACGGGTACAATACGATGCCTTGCTGCCGGCATTAATAGCCGCCGTTGTTGGCGATATGACGGTAAGCGCATGGCATGTATCGCATACGCAATATCATATCGCTAATTTACAAGCTGGCCCGTTTATGTTTTCTAACTTTCTTCACGTCGATCCGCTTTTGCTGGGAAAGGTTATCATTGCTTCAGCTGCGTTTGGCTTGGCAAGTTATATTTTTGCGGGCTTGGTGCATGAGATCAAGAATATTTGTGTTAAGCTTTTTAAAAGCAAATGGATGATCCCAATTTTTGGCGGACTCATCATTATTGGTTTAACCTATGCATTAGGCAAGCCAGATTATTTGAGTTTGGGTATCGATGCTGAATATCCGCGAGCAGTGACTATACCATCAGCATTCAATACCGGCGGTGCAGACACCTGGAGCTGGTTCTGGAAGACTTTGTATACCACCATCACACTCGGTACGGGCTTTAAAGGCGGCGAAGTAACACCATTGTTTTATATCGGCGCTACTTTAGGGAACACACTTTCGGGCATTTTAAATGCACCGGTGAGCCTTTTTGCAGCACTGGGATTTATAGCTGTTTTTGCCGGAGCTACCAATACCCCGCTGGCCTGCACCTTTATGGGAGTAGAACTATTCGGCGGCGAACATGTATTGTTATTTGCCGTGGCATGTTTTACAGCTTATTTCTTTAGCGGCCATTCGGGTATCTATAGCTCACAAAGAATTGCGATCCCGAAAATATTTGACGCAGGTTTTTCGGATGAATCGTCCCTGTCCGAATCGATGAAACGCCGTGGGTATGTTCACCAGAAATTGAGAAGGTATAGGCCTAAATTGAAGGGTGATGATGATGCCAAATCATAACGTTATTGGGTGAACTCTTTGATAAACTCTTTAGGGGTATATACGGGTAATGTAGGTATACTGTCTTTTTGTAATTGCTTATCTCTCGAAATGAAGTAGTCTATTTTATGATGAATAGCCGCGTAATATTGCAATGCATCTTCAATATTATTGAGTTTGGAGTTTAAGGCTGTCAGCGTGATTTCATGATCAATATCTATGACTGTAACATCATTCAAAAGCGTTAAAAGTAGCTCTTTTGCTTTAATATTGCCATACGCTTTTGCAAGCCAGTAGCCGGTTATGTGTATGACAGACGGAGTTGTAAAGGCTTGTATATTACCAGTTATAATTATTCCAAAGATGGTTTTGGCATCATCATAAAATTCGCGCTTAAGAGTAAGGTCGAGCAGGATATTGGCATCCAGGAATACTTTAGAAGCCATATTTTTCTGCCTGATCTTTATAAAACAATTCTTTCAGGTCAGCTTGCTGGTCAATATTGGGCTGCCCAAGCTTCTCGACCATATCAATTATATTTACCTTTTTAGCAGGCCGGGTTATTACCTTCAAGTAATTCTCAACCAGTTCCGATACACTTGTATGCTTTTTTTGCGCATAAGCTTTTGTATTTGTCAATAGCTTATCATCGATGGTTAAATTGATTCTTGTTTTCACGTATCAAATATACGTATTTTTTTTATTTATACGTATAAATTTCCTTGTGTTCAATACTTTTTAAAGAATATTAATTGATTGTCATTGTCTTCGAGAATCGTTAATTTAGATATTGAAACCTTATCCTATATGAAAAATTTCCTGGTTTGCATTTTAATAATTGCCACATTTCCTGCTTTTGGTCAAAGGGTGGCCGACAGTATTTTCAAACTTAAATTAACCGAGAAAGAGAAACAAAACTATGTATTGAATATCGATCAAAGTAAAATTACTAAGTCCAGAGATACTATAGTATTTTGGGGTAAGAAAAATTATAGTTATGTGATTGTCCCAGTAAAACTCTCTAATCTTAGTAATAATACATTGATCTATATCAACATGACATGTTCGACGTATGATATTTTTACAGTAAATAATAAAGATATAGAATTGAGTTGCAGCCTTGTCAACACAACATACAATCATCAATAACGATACTGCCTCACCAATCATCTATAACTAATCTCTCGTTATTCTTCCCTAAAAGCCGTGAGAAAATTAGATGTCAATTTAGGGTTGGAATATATTTGTGTACTGAAACTGCGAACTGTACCATTGAGAATTTACTCGACAAAAAAAAGTGGCGGAAACAACAAATCATCTGGTCAAACGAGGTAACAACATTAAAATAGATCTAACCTTACACACCCAATATAACTACTACAACCATTACAACCTCTACAACCAATCCCCAATGTTCAAATGTTGATTAAATGTACCTCTATCCACATTTATACATCTGCGCATAATCTCTATATTTACCCATCCATATTTTTTTAGCGAATGAGTGAAGATCTGAGCAATCAGCAACCTGATAATAACGATAATAACAAAATACATAACGTAACTACCCTTGGCGGGTTATATGAGAGTTGGTTCCTGGACTATGCTTCTTATGTGATCCTCGACCGTGCCGTTCCGCATATTAATGACGGTTTAAAGCCTGTACAGCGCCGCATCCTTCATTCACTGAAGGAAATGGACGATGGGCGCTTCAATAAAGCGGCAAATGTGATCGGTAATACCATGAAATATCACCCGCATGGTGATGCGTCCATCGGAGATGCCATGGTACAGCTGGGGCAAAAGAACCTGCTGATCGATTGCCAGGGTAACTGGGGCGACCCTATAACCGGCGACTCGGCGGCGGCCCCACGTTATATCGAGGCGCGTTTATCGAAATTTGCTAATGAGGTTGTTTTCAATCCCGATACTACCGAATGGCAGGCCAGTTATGATGGCCGGAATAAAGAACCGGTAACCCTGCCTGTAAAGTTCCCTTTGCTATTGGCACAGGGCGCAGAAGGTATCGCAGTAGGTTTAGCCACCAAGATATTACCGCATAATTTCATTGAATTGCTCGATGCCTCTATCGGTGTATTGCAAGGAGTACGACCCAATCTTGTGCCTGACTTTCCTACAGGTGGTTTGGCAGATGCTTCGGCTTATAATGAAGGTCAGCGTGGGGGTAAAATTCGCGTTCGTGCCAAGATCGTGGAGCGTGATAAGAAGACGCTGGCTATTACCGAGATACCTTTCGGTACCACCACAGGCAGTTTGATCGATAGCGTAATCACGGCTAATGACAAAGGCAAGATCAAGATCAAAAAGATAGAGGATAATACCGCTAAAGATGTCGAAGTGATCATTCATCTCGCGCCTGGCATTTCTCCTGATGTTACTATTGATGCACTCTATGCCTTTACCGATTGTGAGGTTTCTATTTCGCCTAATACCTGTGTAATACAGGACGATAAGCCGCGCTTTATAAGTGTTAATGACATGCTTACCGAAAGCACGCATTACACCCGCGAATTGCTGAAACAGGAACTCCAGATCAGGCTAAAGGAACTGATGGAGAAGATATTTTTTAGCTCTTTGCTGAAGATATTTATCCAGGAAGGGATGTATAAGCATCCGGAATATGAAAGCTCAGGTAATTTCGATACTGTTGTTGAAGTGTTGAACAAGCTGTTCACGCCGTTCTTCCCGCAGTTTTACCGCGAGATATTACCCGAAGACTATAAAAAACTGATCGATAAGCCAATGAGCAGCATCACCCGCTTCGACGTGAAGAAGGCGGATGAGCAGATGAAAGCGCTTGAGGCGGAGATCAAAGAAGTGAAGCATCACCTTAAGCATCTTACTGAATACACCATTGCCTGGTTTGAGAAGCTAAAGGAGAAATATGGCAAGGGTCGTGAGCGTAAGACCGAGCTAAGAACATTTGATAAAGTTGAAGCTGCCCAGGTGGCTTTAGCAAATGTGAAGCTTTATGTGAACCGCGAAGATGGCTTTATTGGTACAGGGCTAAAGAAAGATGAACTTGTTGGGGAATGTTCTGATATCGACGACATAATCGTTTTCCGGACTGACGGTAAATGTGTTATCACCAAGGTGCAGGAAAAGGTGTTCGTTGGTAAGGAGATCATTCACGTGGGCGTGTTCAAAAAGAATGACGAGCGCACGATTTATAACATGATCTATAAAGACGGGCAAAGCGGGGTGAGCTATATCAAACGTTTCAGCGTAGTAGGAGTAACCCGCGATAAAGAATACGACCTCACCAAAGGCAGCAAGGGATCGAAAGTGCTGTATTTTTCTGCCAATCCTAACGGCGAGGCTGAAGTGATCAATATCCAGTTAAAGCCCCATTCCAAACTGCGAAAACTGCAATTCGATGAGGATTTTGCCAATGTTGCCATAAAAGGCCGTGGTTCGATGGGTAATATCATTACCAAATACCCGGTTAAAAAGATCGTGCTGAAAAGTAAGGGCGTATCTACACTGGCAGGCCGGAAAATATGGTATGATGATATCCTGAAACGCCTTAATGCAGACGGAAGGGGCAAGTACTTAGGTGAGTTTGATGGCGACGACAGGATATTGACCGTAATGAACAGCGGTGTTTACGAGCTAACCAACTTCGACCTGAATAATCACTTTGATGATAAGATGATCCTGATCGAGAAATATGATCCGGAGAAGGTTTATTGTGTTGTGCATTACGATGGTAAATCGAAAAATTACCTGGTAAAACGCTTTACGTTCGAGAATACGGCTATTGGTAAACAAACCAGTGTCATCAGCGAGGAGAGCGGTTCAAAGCTGGTTTTTATAACAGGTGCAAAGCAGCCTGTGGTAAAAGTTGACCAGCTAAAGGGAAAAACTGAAGTGCCTGAAACCATCGAATTAAAACTAAGCGAGCTCATCGATGTTAAAGGTATGAAGGCAATGGGTAACCGCTTGTCGCAGCATACAGTTAAATCGGTTGAACTTTTGGCCTCTGAAGAGCCCGAAACTGAAGAAGAGGTAGTAGCAGAGGACACAGCAACTGAACCGGATAGTGCTGAAAGAGAGCATGGTGTCGCCGAAACGACTGAAGAAACGCAAAACGAAGAAACAGAACAAACACAATCATCACCTAAAAAAATAGATTTTGAGATCACCAATCCCGATGATATAGATATGGATGATAAAGGCCAGCTGGGATTGTTTTAAGCCCCTCTTCCCCTATGAAAAAGATCCTTTTACTGTTGTTCTTAGTTTTATTTGCTTCTATCAAACTGTTTGCCCAAAGTAGTGAACACACTTTTGCGCTGGGCGATTCTACTTTCATGCTTGACGGAAAACCGTTCCAGATCATTTCAGGAGAGATGCATTGCTATCGCATTCCAAAAGCTTACTGGCGCGACAGGCTGCGCAAAGCGAAGTCGATGGGCCTGAATACCATTGGTACCTATATTTTCTGGAATATGCACGAGCCAACCGAGGGCAAGTATGATTTTTCGGATAATAATGACATTGCGGAGTTTGTCCGTATAGCCAAGGAAGAAGGTTTGTGGGTTATTATGCGCCCAAGTCCTTATGCCTGTGCAGAGTGGGAGTTCGGTGGCTACCCATGGTGGTTGCTTAAAGACAAAACCCTTAAAGTACGCAGTAAAGATCCTAAGTTCCTGAAAGCATATCACGACTATGTAATGGAATTGGGTAAACAGCTTGATCCTCTGCTCGTAACTCATGGCGGCAATATACTGATGGTGCAGATAGAGAATGAATATGGTTCTTACAGCAATGATAAATCGTATCTGGATATCAACCGTAAGATATTCCGTGAGGCCGGCTTTGACTGCACTTTGTTTACCTGCGACGGCCCTGCACAAATGGGAAACGGATATTTGCCGGGATTTTTACCTGCCGTTAATGGCCTGGATAATCCAAAGGAGGTAAAAGCGCTCATCAACAAATATCACAAGGGCAAAGGGCCCTACTATATTGCCGAGTGGTATCCCGGATGGTTTGATAGCTGGGGGAAACCACATCAGCATAGTAATGCCGATGCTGACGCCAAAAGCTTAGACAAGGTGCTTGCTGCAGGTATATCCATCAACATGTATATGTTTCATGGCGGCTCGACCCGCGGTTTTATGAACGGGGCCAATATGAGTAAGAAAGACCCTTATTCGCCGCAAACGTCCAGTTATGATTATGATGCGCCATTAGATGAGGCCGGCAACCCTACACCGAAATATTATAAATTCAGGGATGTTATTGAGAAGTATCTTCCTCCCGGCACTATAATGCCTTTTATACCTAATAATATCAAAACCATCAATATCAATGATATAAAGCTAAACGAAAAAGCCCCGCTTTTTGCCAATTTGCCAAAGCCGGTAACCTCGGATAAACCGCTGAATTTTGAAGACCTGGATCAGGGTTACGGGTTTGTATTATATCGTACAAACATTAAAAACCCAGGGACCGGCCTGCTCAGAATAAGGGGGATACGCGATTTCGCTACTGTTTACTTAAACGGTAAGCGGGTTGCCATCTTCGACCGCCGTTTGAGCCAGAATTCGGTACGGTTAAAGAATGTTCCCCTTAATGCCACTTTAGATATCCTTGTTGAAAATAACGGGCGCATCAACTATGGCCCATACCTTGCGGATAACCGGCAGGGTATAACCGGTAAAGTTACATTTGGTACCACCGAACCAACAGAATGGAAAATGTACAAGTTCCCGTTTGATGATCTGAGCGGGTTTAAATTTCCCTCAGATAAAACAGGGCATGAAAAACATGTGCGCAAGGCTGTTACCGTACCTGACGATGATCCCAGGCCTGCTTTATACAAAGGCACCTTTCAGTTAGATATAGCACGTGATACCTACCTGGATATGCAAGGCTTTGGTAAAGGATTTGTAGTTCTGAACGGGCATAACCTGGGCAAGTACTGGTATATAGGCCCCCAGCAAACCTTGTATATACCTGCTACCTGGCTGAATATCGGAAGCAACGAAATAGAAGTGTTTGACGAACTGAACACAGGACATACCTCTATTTCAAGTATCGATCACCCAATACTGAATAAGGTAGTGAGAGTGCAAACAAAGCCTTAAAGCTTACCCAGGTAAACTTCGGTGTTGTAGCGAAAAACTACCTTGCTGTTTTGCTGGTAACTGTCGAAAAGCTGTTGTAAATGTGATTTGAAGGCTTTGCCGCCTTCGGTTTCTTCAGCCGGAACATACGACGAGCTAAACGCCCGGCCTGCCAGCTGCTCAAAGTTGAAGATCTGCTGATTAGGAAATTTAGTAAGGCTGTATTTGCCGTTTTTGAAAAAACGTACAAAATCTGTTTCAGCCAGGTTTTGATGGTTGATGCGTTCATAATCGCCGGATTGCTGTTTTAGCAACAATTCATAAGCTACTGCAAAATCATCGGCTTCAATGTCGCGGTTATTCCAGATCAAAGCCACATTACCGCCGGGCTTTAATATGCGTTTAAACTCAACTTTAGCTTCGGATGTATTAAACCAATGGAACGCCTGCGCGCAAGCGATCAGGTCAACACTTTTAGCAGGCAATCCAGTTGCATCAGCCGTGCCTTCTACAGAATGAAAGCCAGGGAAATGCTTTAATTGTTGTTCAGCTTCTGATCGCATAGCCTCATTGGGTTCAACAGCAAATACAGTGAAATCCCTTTCAAGCAGCAATTTGCTAAATATTCCTGTTCCCGAGCCCACATCAGCAATTACAGTTCCGGTTGTTAGGTGAACGCATTTAGCTAAATGATCAACAACAGCCTTTGGATAACCAGGCCGGTATTTGACATAGTTGGTTACGCGATTGGTAAAACGTTTAGTGGGATCGTGCGCCATTAAGGGGTATTTAAGTTATCAATCGGTGCGTTTAAATACTGTCAGATACTGATGAAGAACGGCGCTTCAAAAACATGGCCATATTTAAGATGCTGGATGGCTTCTTTTTTAGTAATATCCATATGCTTGCCCTCGGTATCTGCACAGCCCAGCCAGGGTTCAATGCATACAAAATCAGCGCCGGGTTTTGCCCAGATGCCGAGATAGTTGAAATGCGGAAATTCAACAGAAAGTGTTTCGTCATGCTTGGTACTCTTGATCGTTACCTCACGCGATCTCAGGTTTTTAAATACCCATGCATCCTGTTTAAACATGTCACGAGTTAGATGCAGTTTCTTGCCGTCGAACTGTACAGGCTGTGTTTCTCCTGTAAAAAAGCCTTCGGCAGAAAGCAGGTGCTTTTCTAATTTTTCTTCCGATTCAAATTCAAGGTAGTAATCTTCATAATTTTCACCTGCATGAAAAGGTACATTAAAAGCGGGATGTCCGCCTACTGAAAAATAGATCGGCTCATGCTCATGGTTAACTACCTTGTAAGTAATCCGCAGGGCATTGTCTATCAAATCATAATGTATCTGGAAATCAAATTTGTAAGGAAAAACTTCAAGTGTTTGATCAGAATAAGGTAAGGAGAACCTCGCCGATATTTCATTTGAGCCGATCAGCAGTAACTCGCTTTCCCGGTTAAAGCCATGGCGTTTCATCGGGAAAGCTTTGCCATTGACCAGCAGCTCATTATTGATCAGTCCGCCAACTACGGGAAATAAGTTTGGTGCATGCCAGGGCCATATATTGGGGTCGCCCTGCCATAAATGTTCTACTCCCGAAACTTTATTATATAATGAGGTCATTTCGCCGCCTTTATTGCGGATGCTGACCCTTAGAAAATCGTTCTCAATAGTTGTCATAGGCTTAACAATTGTTTGGCTGAAATTATGAATTATTCAACAAATCAATCATCATCCTGTTTCTTTTTGTGTTCTAAAATCACAAACGCGCTGCGCTTTGGAGCAGGCATTACAGCGTTCTCGCCTTTGACATATTTCCAGATCACTTCATTAAGCTCCAGGTCGGGTACTTTATCTTCTTTTGCCAGGTCAAAGAATTGTGAACGCGTGCTGCTTTCGTTATCTGCAATGTTGCGCTGTTCCAGATCAACTTCGGCAGGTTTAACTTCATAAGGCGAAAGATCTGGTGTATTCATAAAACATTCATACATGGGTTTTGCAGCTGTATCGTACTGGCTCATTGGCGGCAAGCCAAGTATCAGTTCGATGGTTCGCAAAACACCCGAGGTAGAATACATCTCGTGTATTACAGCATGGCGTTTAACATAAGGGCCGACTACAAACACCGGTGAGCGGTGGGCGTCGATATGGTCGGGGCCGTTTTGCGCATCATCTTCCAGTATAAACACAACCGATTCTTTCCATATCGGGCTATGCGATAAATGTTCGATGAATTTGCCCACAGCCAGGTCGTTATCGGCAACAGCAGCGATAGGCGAGTAGGCTCCTTTACGCTGGCCGCTGGTATGGTCGTTACAGATACGTACCGTGTTAAACTGTGGAATTTTATTGATCTTAACCAGCGAATCGAAATCGTGTTCCCATATTGCCTCGCGTGTTTGATCTTTTATACTGAGATCAAAACTTGGCGACTTTGCACAATAGTGCCCCTCAAGTACTTTGATGTTCGGCTTATAATCGTCGGCAAACTCGCCATAAGTGCGGTAGCTTACACCAGCCCGTTTGCAATAATCCCAGATATAGCCATCTCTGGGGTCACCGGCCCGGCGTGTCCCTTCCGAATCATAGTTGCCGCCCCGGCCGCCGTAGCTGGTTGGCCATGTTTTCTCAATAAAGTCGGTAGCATAAGCAGCGGTGCTCCAGTTGTGGCCATCTGCACTCACTTCCGCATCAACATAAAAATTGTCTAATAAAACAAACTGCCTGGCTATGGCATGTTCATTCGGGGTAACCTTTTTGCCGAATATACATAACGAGGTATCGCCATTACCTTCGTTCATGTCGCCTAAAACCTGGTCATAGCTGCGGTTTTCCTTTATAATATAAAAAACGTGTTTGATCGGCGATTTTTCGCCCACTTTCCGGGGGATCGGATTGTCTGCTTCACCATCGGCCAGTTCAGTTTTCGTCGTGTTGAAAGGCGTATTGGCATATACCTGGCGTGTATAAACTTTTAACTGCTCCGGTTGCGGCGCTTTGATAAAGGATAAAGTTCCTTTAAATAAACCACCAATATATTGATCTGCGCCATGAGCGCCTTTCTGATAACCGCTGTTATCAACCTTTTTTATCGGCTGGGGGCCCTCCGGGTTAGCCATGGAGGTAAAACCTTTTCCATTTGAAACAATGATCTTATTACCAAGTGTTTTAACATTGGTAGGATACCAGCCAACAGGGATAAACCCCTTACTACTACTGCTACCGGGTTTGCTTAAATCAAATACGGCAAGGCAATTATTATCGGCATTGGCAATGTAAAGTGTTTTCTCATCAGGCGATAAAGCCAGGCCGTTGGTGGTTGAGCCCGTGAGGTGTGTTGGATACAAGCTGGTGGATAAAGTTTCGATGATCTTATCAGATGCAGTATTGATCACAGAAACGGTGTTGTCGTTAGCATTGGCTACAAACAACCGTGTTCCCTTTTTATTAAGCAGCAGTTCGTTCGGATGACTTCCGGTTTTAATGCTTTTAATTAATGAACCTGTTACCGTACTGTAAACCGAAATCCCATCGCCACCCCATATCGAAATATATAATTGCTTCTCATCGGGTGACAGAATGCAACTATATGCCTCTGCAGGTAGTTTTACTCTTTTAATCACTTCCTTTTTCTGCGGATCGACCACATACAGGGCGCTATCTTCCTTGGTAACGGTATATAAACGGGTGTTACTTCTGTTCACCGCGATACCAGTAGGGCATATCTTGCTTTTTGGCCATGAATGCGGGGCCAGCCGGATAGTATCTGCCGAACCTATTTTGTTTCCCTCAAGATGATAGGCAAGAATGCGGTTATCATTACCACCAGACGCATACAATATCTTTTCGTCGTGGCTAAAAGCCAATCCATACCACGATTTACTGATGATCCTTTCATCCAGCAGCTTCTCATGTTTAGGGTCGATCAGCTGAATTGACTGTGTGCTTTCACCGTTATTGGTAACGGCAAGCAGCCTGCCCGAAGGTGAGATCTGTATGTTTAATGGAAGGTCGCCTAATTGCAACCACGTGCCTGCCGGACTTAGTTTCC
>JBQCEA010000127.1:0-9502 GCA_051960695.1 Mucilaginibacter sp.
GGTGCTTTGGCATGGAAGATCAGCAATGAGGATTTCCTGAAGAACAGCCATGTTATATCTAACTTAAAACTTCGTGTGGAATACGGTGTAACAGGTAACCAGGAAGGCATAGGTGATTATGATTACTTATCAGCATATAGCTTAAGTAACAGCACTGCACAATATGCATTTGGCAATACTTACTATCAGTTATATCGCCCTGGCGCATACTATCCGGGCAGAACATGGGAAACTACTGCATCAACCAACATTGGTTTGGATTATGGTTTCCTGAACGACAGAATCACAGGTACGGTTGATTACTATTACAATAAGACTAAAAACCTGCTTGTATTGATCAATCAGCCTGCAGGTACCAACTTTGGTAACCAGATAGTGGGCAACGTTGGTAATATGGAAAACGATGGTTTAGAGTTTAATATCACCGGCAGAATAATCGACACCAAAGACATCACCTGGACCGGCAACTTTAACATTGCCTTTAACCACAATAAGATCACTAATTTAACAGCACAGCCTAATCCTAATTTCCCTGGTATCCAGGTAGGTGGAATTTCAGGTGGTACTGGTAACTATATCGAAATAGATCAGCCTGGCGCAGCTCGTAACTCTTTTTATGTTTACCAGCAGGTTTACGGGTCTAACGGAAAGCCTATTGATGGTGTATTTGTAGATAGAAATGGCGATGGTTCTATCAATAACCAGGATCTTTACAAAGATCATAGTCCTGATCCCAAACAAATATTAGGTCTTAGTTCTGATTTCCGTTATAGGAAATGGATGTTAGGTTTTGTTGCACGTGCCAACCTGGGCAACTATGCATACAACAACGTAGCCGCTGCTACAGGTATACAGCGTAATATCCTGAACCCTCTTGGTATCATCAATAATGGTTCATCTGATGTATTGGCAAGCGGTTTAACCGGTAACGGCAGTAACGACCTGTTATCTGATTATTATATTCAGAATGCATCATTCCTGAGAATGGACAATATCCATTTAGGATATAATTTCGGTTCGATCTTCAATGGCGCTGCGACTTTGAAAATAACTGCTAGCGTTCAAAATGTGTTTATCATAACTGATTACAAAGGAGTGGATCCTGAATTGAGTTATACTGGCACAGGTACCGCCACAGGAGCCTTTACTACGAGTGCCGGTGTTGATAATAACCTTTATCCGCGTCCAAGAACGTACATGCTTGGTTTAAACTTGAGCATCAGATAATAGAAATTGATCATTACTGAAAAAGACTTAATACAATGAAAAGAAATGCATTTAAAACATTATTAATCACGGGGATCTTAACCTGCGGATTAATGTCGTGCGATAAGAACAAAATTCTTACGCCGAACTATGAGGTTACCTCTGAACAGGTGTTCAGTACGCCTGCCGGTTACACGGAGGCTATGGCCAAGGTTTATGGCGCGTTTGCACTTACCGGTAACCAGGGGCCATCTGGATCTGGTGACATCCAGGGTATCGATGAAGGTACTTCAGACTTTTTCCGCCTGCTTTGGTATGCACAGGAGTTGCCTACCGACGAGGCTGTAATTGGCTGGGGCGACCCAGGTGTGCCTGACTTGCACCAAATGAGTTGGTCATCATCAAACGTTATATTATTAGGTTTGTATGAGCGTTGCATGTACCAGATAACACTTGCTAACAACTTCATTCAGCAATCAAGCGATGCTGAATTGAGTAAACGTAATATAACCGGCCAGGATGCGACCAATATTCGTTATTACAGAGCTGAAGCCCGCTTTTTGAGAGCTTACCAGTATTCTGTTTTAATGGACCTGTTCGCAAACCCACCGTTCGTAACAGATGCCACTCCTATTGGTTCAGCACTTCCCCCGCAAACAGATCGTAAAGCTCTTTTCAACTATGTTGAAAGCGAGTTAAAGGCTATAGATCCATTGATGGTTGCACCAATGAAAAACCAATATGGCCGTGCCGACCAGGCTGCCGTATGGGCATTATTAGCTCGTATCTACCTGAATGCTAACGTATACACCGGCACTCCGCATTATACTGATGCTATTACTTATGCAACTAAAGTGATAAATGCCGGTTATTCCCTGATCCCTGATTATACCAAATTATTCCTTGCTGACAACGACAAGAACACCAGCGAAAATATCTTTACCATTGAATATGATGGCAATAAGATACAAGGTTATGGCGGTACCACGTTTCTGACCCACGCACAGGTTGGCGGTAACATGCCTCCCGGTGATTTTGGACTCAGCGGCGGCTGGGCTGGTATCAGGACTACCAGTAGTTTAGTAGGGCTGTTCCCTGCAAATACTTCATCAGTATTTCCAAGTAACGGCAACCCGGATACCCGCGCTGAATTCTGGACTTCGGGACAGACACTTGCTATTAATGATGTAACAAACTTCAGCAATGGATATGCCGTAGCTAAGTGGAGAAACGTAACAAGCACAGGCGCCCAAGGTCAGAACCTTAACTATTCGGACGTTGATGAGCCGCTGTTCCGCCTGCCTGAAATGTACCTGATCTATGCTGAAGCAGTATTACGCGGCGGTACAGGGGGTGATGCAACTACCGCTTTAAATTATATCAACCTGATCCGTACACGCGCTTATGGAGGCAGTACCAGTGGTAATATCACTGCAGGTCAGCTTACATTACAATTTATTTTGGATGAAAGAGGACGCGAATTGTATTGGGAAGGTTTCAGAAGAACAGATCTTGTACGTTACGGCTTGTTTACCAGCGCTAACTATTTGTGGCCATTTAAAGGCGGTGTAAAAAACGGTACAAGTGTGGCTGATTACCGCAATATATATCCAATACCTGATCAGGACCGTGCGGTTAATCCTAACTTAAAACAAAATCCGGGTTATTAAACCATTGAAAATATAAACTGACCCTTAACTATTAAGTGCGTTAATTAAAAAGAAATGAAATGAAAACATTGTTAACAAAATTCATAGCGGTTAGCAGCATTCCTTTGTTGATGCTGACGGCATGCAAGAAAAATGACCCTATAATTAAAACCAAAGGTGGTACCGCAGGTAGCCTTACGGCCAGCACTACTACGCCTGTATTGGATAAAACTAAATTGAACGATACTACCAAGGTTATTAATTTTTCATTCAGCAAATCAACTTATGAATTTAAAGCGGCTGTAAGCACTACGCTGCAAATTGATTCAATGGGAGATAATTGGAAAAAGCCGCAATCTTTTACGATTGCGCTGAATGCCAATAGCCAGGGCTTTTCTACTAATGACTTTAACAGCCTTATGTTAAAACTTAACCTGCATGCTGGTGTCGCATCACAGGTTCAAGCCCGCATTCAGTATAGCCTGGGCGGTGCATCAACACCGATTTATTCAAATGTTCTAACCCTTACTGTTACACCATTTAACCTGACGTCGTGGTTATATGTGGTAGGTGCATTTGACGGATGGCCAACGCTTCCTGCAAAGGGAACTGACAGTTTGGTTTCGGTAACAGGCAATGGCGTTTATACAGGCATAATTAATTTCCCAGCCGGTGCAAATCAGTTTTTAATATTGCCTCAAAGTAATAATTACAATAACAAGTACGCTACCAACCAACCGGTAACCCAAACTACTTCTACTGTAACGGTAAATGGCGGTAATAACCTTGTTGCACCTGCTACAGCGGGTTACTATGTTGTAACCTTTAATGCCAATACTAATGCTATCTCATTTGCGCCTGCAAACTTCTATAGTGTTATTGGTGACGGTGCTATAGATTGGAATACAGACGTACCAATGAAATATCTCAATGATGGTACATCAACCTGGACTGTGACCACTGCATTAAAATCATCAGGATCAATAAAGATCAGGCAAAATGATGATTGGACTTATAGCTGGGGTATTCCAAAACCGGGTACGGCAGGAGATGGCATTCCTAATACACTGAATGACAACAATGATAATAATATCCCTGTACCAACAAACGGAACCTATACCGTTACTTTCACCATACCATTGGCTGCACAGGGAAGCGGTACACCACCAGTAACAGCCACATATACACTTAAATAATAATATACAGAGAGTTGATTGATTGAAAAGCCCGTTCCCGGTATCCGGGGCGGGTTTTTTGTTTGAACACGACGACACGATTTCAGGATCGAAGGACAACCAGGATGCTAAGTCAGCTGAAATTATGCTGATCATTAAAATTGCAGCATTGCATATAAACAAAAAACTTCCGAAGTTTTGGAAACTTCGGAAGTTTAATATCTAATACTAATGGCTATGAACCATCACCCGGCCTGCGGCGGGCAGGCATGATCTATATGCTAAAGCCTACCGGCTTTTAATATCCACGTAATCCCTGTTCACTTTACCAACGTATATCTGGCGCGGACGGCCTATCGGCTCTTTATGCTCCTTCATTTCCTTCCATTGTGCTATCCATCCCGGTAAACGGCCTAATGCAAACAGTACGGTAAACATATCTGTTGGGAAGCCTAAAGCACGGTAGATGATACCTGAATAGAAGTCGACATTCGGGTAAAGCTTACGCTCGATGAAATAAGGGTCTTTGAGGGCCACTTCTTCCAGTTTCTTGGCAATATCCAAAACTTCATCATCAATGCCCAGCTTCTCCAATATATCATCGCAAGCTTTTTTGATTATCCTCGCACGTGGATCGAAATTTTTATAAACCCGGTGACCAAAGCCCATCAAACGGAAAGGATCGTTCTTGTCTTTTGCCTTCTTGATCCATTTATCGGTATCTCCCCCATCCTCTTTGATCTTTTCAAGCATTTCGATCACCGCCTGGTTAGCGCCGCCATGCAGCGGCCCCCACAATGCGGAAATACCTGCCGATACAGATGCATAGATATTGGATTCTGATGAACCAACTATCCTTACAGTGGATGTAGAGCAGTTTTGCTCATGATCAGCGTGCAGGATAAGCAAGGTGTTCATTGCACTTACAATAACCGGATCTATTTCCACCTCTTCTGTACGCTGACCAAAGGTCATGTGCAGGAAGTTGGTTACATAATCGTATTTGTTTTTGGGATAGATATACGGATGACCTAATGATTTCTTGTATATCCATGAAACTATGGTAGCCATTTTGCCCAGCATTTTAATAATGCTCAGGTTAAGCTCTTCCTCAGTTGGATTCGATTTTAATGATTCAGGGTAGAAGGCCGATAACGAACATACCAGCGACGACAACTGACCCATAGGATGTGATTTTGACGGAAATCCATCAAAAAACTTCTTCATATCTTCATGCACCAGTGTATGGCGGCTGATATGATATTGAAAATCGGCCAATTGCTGTTCTGTAGGCAATTCGCCGTAGATCAACAAATAGGCAACCTCGATAAAGCTCGACTTCCCGGCAAGCTGTTCGATGGGATACCCACGGTATTTCAGTATACCTTTCTCACCATCTAAAAAAGTGATCGCACTTGTAGTAGCACCGGTATTTTTATACCCGACATCAAGTGTTACATAACCTGTCTGTTCTCGCAGCTTGGAGATATCTATAGCTTTTTCACCTTCAGTACCCTCGATTACAGGGAAATCAAAAGTTTTATCACCGATTTTTAGTTGCGCTGTTTCGGACATAGACGTATTTTTTAGAGTCACAAATGTAAGTAAATCCAAGTATTATAAATTACCGGAACGTTTACAATTTGTAAAAAAGTTGTGCGGATAATGAGTTGATTGAGTTGGACGGGTTAAGTGGTTGATTAAGTTATAAATTTATTTAATCTAACTTATTCAACCTAATCCAACTTATTCAACTAATGAACCCAATCAACTTATTCAACTGAATCCAACTCGATCAACTTATTCAACCTAATGAAACCAGTCAATTAATTCGACCTTATCGCTTCTACAGGATCAAGCCTTGAAGCCGAATATGCCGGGATGATGCCTGAAATGATACCGATAGTAACCGAAGTGAAAATACCGACCATAATATTGTTAAAATCGAGGACTACGGTTATATCCGCCGCCGCGCTGACCGCGAGTGTTGCCAGGTAAACCATACCCAGTCCGATAATACCGCCCATGAGGCAAAGAATAATGGCCTCGATAAGGAATTGTAATAGGATAAAGTAATTTTTCGCACCCAAAGACTTCTGGATACCTATAATGTTAGTACGTTCTTTAACCGACACGAACATAATATTGGCAATGCCAAAGCCACCTACCAGAATGGAAAAGCATCCAATTATCCAGCCGGCTTTATTCAGCACACCAAATACCTGGTCGAGCTGGTTTGAAAGTATAGTAGCTTTATTGAGAGCGAAGTTATCTTCCTGGCCGGGCTTCAATCGCCTGATGGAACGCATCAAACCCTCAAGCTCACTCTCCACATCATTATCTGTCAAACCATCTTTCCCTTTTACTACTATTTGCGGATTGTATTGCTCGTTTTGTATATCGATGATATTTTTTGCAAAATTCAACGGCAATAAAACTTCCTTATCGTCCGATATGCCAAGAATATCCTTACCCTCTTTAGCGAAAACACCAACGATGGTCACGTAACGTCCCATTACCTTGATCTTTTTGCCAACTGCACCTCCTTCCGGAAATAGATTATCTGCAATATCATACCCGATAATAGCGACAGGCGCACCGGTTTTAGATTCCATATCGGTAAAATACCGGCCATCTTTAAAATCAAAGTTCCAGGTTTTGTTGTGATCATGTGATACGGCATCTACCTGGGCGCCCTCCACAGTATTGCTTTGATATTTGATGGTACGGTTATCAATACCAATTTCATAAGAAACTGCTTCGGCCGTTTGGCTGCGCCTTTGCACTTCGTCAAAATCCCTCAGTTTAGGTACCGGGCGCTGAAGATATTTCCACCAGGGGAAGTCCTCGCCACCTATCCATGGCCATTTCTGGATATAAACGCTATTACTGCCAAGCTTATTCACGCTTTTCTGCAGGTTATTGCGCAAGGTATCAACTGCTGATAACACGGCAATAACTGTAAAAATACCAATGGTAACACCAAGCAATGACAACAGCGTACGCATCTTGTTTTGTCTCAATGCGTCAAAGGCAAATAGGAAACTTTCGCGGCAAAGCTTTAAAATGATCATATAACCAGGTTAACCAGCACAAAAAGGCACGGTAATTTAATACTAAGACTCTGATATAACCGGGAAGTTACAGTTTTTGCTAACACAATTTGTATTATTGATTTTAAATTAGGTGTGCCAATTATCCTTATAAAATAATCGGTGACATCACCAAATAAATTTGTACATTTGCGCCCTAAAAATTCATCTGTTAAAACATGAAATTATCTCAATTTAAATTCAACTTACCTGACTCTTTAATAGCACATACTCCGGCCAATACCCGCGACGAGTCGCGCCTAATGGTTCTGCACAAGGACTCTGGTAAAATTGAGCATAAAATATTTAAAGATATACTGGACTATTTTGAAGATAAGGATGTAATGATCCTTAATAATACCAAAGTATTTCCTGCCCGTATGTATGGCAATAAGGAAAAAACCGGCGCCACTATTGAAGTATTTCTGCTTAGAGAGTTAAACAAGGAACTACGCCTTTGGGATGTTTTGGTTGACCCGGCACGTAAGATACGCGTTGGTAACAAGCTATACTTTGGTGATGACGACCTGCTGATAGCTGAAGTTGTTGATAATACTACCTCCCGCGGCCGTACTATCCGTTTCCTTTTTGACGGAACGGACGAAGAGTTCAGAAGAAATGTAGAAATATTGGGTGAAACACCACTTCCGAAATACATCAAACGTAAGGCTACCGCAGAGGATAAAGAGCGTTATCAAACTATCTTCGCTAAACATGAAGGTGCTGTTGCCGCTCCTACCGCTGGTTTGCATTTTAGCCGCGAGCTGATGAAACGCCTCGAATTGAAAGGTGTTGAATTTGCTGAGGTTACGCTACATGTTGGTTTGGGAACTTTTCGCCCGGTTGAGGTTGAAGACCTTACCAAACATAAAATGGACTCGGAGCAGTTTATTATCGAGCAAAAGCAAGCCGACATTGTGAACCGTGGCATTGAGCTGAAAAAACGTATATGTGCAATAGGCACAACATCCATGCGTACTATCGAGTCGGCAGTATCGGCCAACAAAACATTGAAGGCAGCTAATGACTGGACAAGCAAATTCATTTTCCCTCCGTACGATTTTAGCATAGCTAACTCAATGGTGACTAACTTCCATACACCAGAGTCGACATTATTGATGATGATATGTGCCTTTGGCGGCTATGAAAATGTAATGAATGCTTACGAGATAGCCGTAAAAGAAAAATACCGCTTTTACAGTTATGGCGATGCCATGCTGATAATTTAATTAGAATTGAGATATTAGATGTGAGATTTGAGAACTTAAATCTCACATCATTTAATTCTTTATGAGCGGCCACGATCTCAAATCTCAAATCTCGCATCTCCAATCTAAATACTACGCTGTTATTGTTGCCGGCGGCTCAGGTACAAGAATGCGCTCTGCAGTGCCTAAGCAATTTTTACTGCTCAACGGCGTGCCAGTTTTAATGCATACTATTAATGCGTTTTATCAATCTAAAAACACTCCCGAGGTAATCGTAGTCCTGCACCCGGAATCTCATGAATACTGGACATTTTTATGCACTGAACACAATTTTACCATTCCACACCAGTTGGTTAGCGGAGGCGAAACCCGTTTCCACTCGGTAAAGAATGGGATAAATGTGATAGATGATGAAGATGCTATTATTGCTATTCACGATGCTGTGAGGCCGTTGGTTACAAAGGATATCATCGATGAGGCATATGATACAGCAGAGCAATATGGCAATGCAATTGTGGCTATTCAAAGCCGTGATTCGGTTAGACAGATCAGGGACAACCGTTCACAAAGCCTCAACAGGGACGAGATATACCTGATACAAACGCCACAAACTTTCCAGGCAAGCCAATTAAAAAAAGCATACTTACAGCCTTATCAGGAAAGTTTTACAGACGACGCCAGCGTTGTTGAGCAAACCGGGGCAAATATCATTCTTATCAGCGGCAGCTACCAAAATATCAAGATAACATACCCTGAAGATATCGCAATTGCGGAATTTCTGCTGAAGCAATAGCCATCCCCTTGCATCGAGAAATGGCCATTGTTAACGCTAATACTTTTTCGTCAGGCGCGCCTTATAACTCCAAGCAATAGAGCTATTATAGCTATTACCAAAAGAATGTGAATTATTCCTCCTGCATTATAAGCAAAGAAACCAATGGCCCAGCCGATAATCAGGATAACTGCGATGATATACAATAAACCTCTCATAGTGTGAATGTTTTAATGATAAATATTTTTCTTATCATAACCATTTTTTACAGCAAAAGGTTTTAAAAAGAAAACCCCTGAGAGCTCAGGGGTTTTGCCTATGGATCAAGTTTTTTAGTATTCGTCTTCATTGAAGAAGAAGTCATCTTTTGTAGGATAGTCAGGCCATATCTCCTCAATAT
>JBQCEA010000128.1:0-2974 GCA_051960695.1 Mucilaginibacter sp.
TGGCGTTATTGGTTTTCGTGTTTGTTGTCATGATTTTCTTTATTTTCCGGTGTTATTTTAATTTTAAGCTAATACCCCGCCCGGGGGGGCGGGCCCGAATGAAAATGGCCAAAGCCATGGGCCTTAATACTATCGGCACTTATGTTTTCTGGAATGTGCATGAACCGCAAAAGGGCCAATTTGATTTCTCAGGGGAAAACGACATTGCAGAATTTGTGAAGATAGCAAAGGAAGAGGGCCTTTGGGTAATTCTGCGCCCGAGCCCCTATATATGTGCCGAATGGGAGTTTGGCGGCTATCCGTACTGGCTACAGAACGAAGAAGGGCTGACGGTACGCAGCAAGGAACCGCAATACCTGGCAGAGTATGAGGCTTATATTAAAGAGGTTGGAAAAAGGCTGGCCCCTTTACAGGTGAACCATGGCGGCAATATTTTAATGGTGCAAGTTGAAAATGAATATGGTTCTTATGGCAGTGATAAAGAGTACCTGGCACTTAATCAAAAAATATTTAAGCAGGCGGGGTTTGATGGACTCCTTTACACGTGCGATCCCCCGGCAGACCTGGCAAAAGGCCATTTGCCCGGACTATTACCCGCTGTTAACAGCCTGGACAACCCGGAAAAGGTAAAGCAAATTATCAGGGAAAACCATGACGGCAAAGGGCCTTTCTTTATTGCAGAATGGTATCCGGCCTGGTTCGACTGGTGGGGAACAGCCCACCATACCGTTCCAGCCAGTGAATATACCAGCCACCTTGATGCTGTACTTAAGGCAGGCATATCCATCAACATGTATATGTTCCATGGCGGCACCACACGCGGATTTATGAACGGCGCTAATTTTAAAGACAACACGCCTTTTGAACCCGAGATAAGCAGCTATGATTATGATGCACCCCTTGATGAGGCCGGCAATCCCACTCCTAAATTTTTTGCGTTCAGGGATGTGATCAAAAGGTATTTACCTGCAGGGCAAACGTTACCCAAAGTGCCTGCTAAGAAAAAGGCGATCAGTATCCCGGATATTAAGCTTACCAGTTCGGCATCGGTATCAGACATTCTCCCGACCCCGAGAGTCAGCCTGCACCCGCTTACTTTTGAGGCCCTGAACCAGCCTTACGGATTTGTTTTATACCGCACCCAATTACAAGGCGGTAAAACCGGCACACTCCTGTTGCAGAGCCTGAGAGATTATGCCGTGGTTATGATAAACGGCAGCTTCGCCGGCACGCTTGACCGCAGACTGAACCAGGACAGCTTAACCCTTACCCTACCCCATGGACAGGTTACGCTTGATATTCTGGTTGAAAATCTTGGACGTATCAACTTTGGCAAATACCTGCTGCAAAATAAAAAGGGGTTAACCGGCAGCGTTCGTTTTGCAGGCAGCGAGTTGCAGCACTGGAATATCTACAGCCTGCCTTTTGACCATGTGAACAAGGTACATTACACAAACGCCAAGGCCAAAACCAGCCAGCCGATGCTGCTTAAAGGCAAATTTGATTTATCCGATGTTAGCGATACTTATCTCGATATGCAAACCTGGGGCAAAGGAGTGGCCTGGATAAACGGGCATAACCTGGGCCGCTATTGGTATGTAGGCCCGCAGCAAACACTATATGTACCAGCGGAATGGCTGAAAAAAAAGGATAATGAGATCGTGGTGTTCGAACTTTTGAAACCTCATAAAACTATATCGGCTATTGCCACGCCCATATTGAACAAGCTGCAATAAACCACTGATAATAAGTAGCAAGAGGATGTTCCAGGAATTATTAAAACACGAATTTGAAAGGTTTTACCAAAGAAGCCCGGCCGGCATCTATTTTTGCCCTGGCCGGGTGAACCTGATAGGTGAACACATTGATTATAATGGCGGCCTGGTAATGCCTTGTGCGATAAACATGGGCACATATCTTATCATGGCGCCAAATTACTCGGCAAAATTCAGATTTCGCAGTCTTAATTTTAACGACAGAGCCGAAATACCGGTAGGCGGCGGACATGAGAAGAATGGCAAGGTCTGGTATAATTATCCTGTAGGGATCATTAAGGGTTTGACAGTTGCAGGATACCGCCTGAGCGGGATGGACCTGTTGTATTTTGGCAACCTGCCTATAGGATCAGGGCTCTCCTCCTCAGCGTCCATCGAGATGCTTACTGCATTTGCTTTAAATGACTATTTTGACCTCGGGTATGACCGCCTTGGCCTGGTTAAGCTGGTAAAAGAAGCCGAAAACCACTTTATCGGCGTCGATAGCGGCATTATGGACCCTTTTGCCGTCGCTTACGGCATAAAAGATTCGGCTATGGTATTAGACTGTGCGAACTTGTCATATAAACAGGTACCCTTTGAACTTAACGATAATATTCTGGCCGTTATCAATACCAACAAACCACGCAACCTGGCCGAATCAAAATATAACGAGCGTGTAAACGAATGCAACACCGCCCTCGGCATATTGCAACAACATTTTTCTGTTAAAGACCTTTGCCAAATTAGTTCATCACAGCTTGAAACGCACAAGCACCTGTTTACTGACCCGGTGATATATAACCGGGCAAAGCATGTGACCGAAGAAAATGAGCGGGTATGCAAGGCCACCCGATCGCTGGAAGAGAACAAGATAACTGAATTTGGCGAACTCATGTATCAATCGCACCGTTCGTTAAAAGACCTTTATGAAGTTAGCGGCGATGAGCTGGATGCTATTGTGGAGTTTAGTGAAAGATGGGAAGGTGTTATTGGTGCAAGAATGACCGGCGCAGGTTTTGGCGGCTGTGCAATTGCACTGGTAAAAAAGGATGACTTTCCCGCATATTCTAATGCATTGATCGATTTTTATGAGGACCGCATCGGATATAAACCATCCATTTATCAATCTGCCATCAGCGACGGTGTTAACTGGCTTGGCTGCTGAATAACACCTGTGAAAAGCAGATACCGCATTTTATTACTTATTAAGGCATAGC
>JBQCEA010000129.1:0-3229 GCA_051960695.1 Mucilaginibacter sp.
CATTCAAAGAAGTTATTGTGCATAATGATCACATTAAAGATGCGATCAGTGCAGCAACGGTTCAATAATTTGATCCGATAAAAGTATACAAGCCGTCTTGTTTTTTACGAGAGTGCTTTTTTTGTTATGCCTCACCCCAGCCCTCTCCAAAGGAGAGGGAGTTTAGAGGCTAGGATAATTTAACAAATTAAAAGTCCTCTCCTTTGGAGAGGATTTAGGTGAGGCAAAAAATGGGATTATTCGATTTTTTCAAGAAAAAAGAAAGCACGCCGCAGGAACAACAAGCACTGGATGCCGGTTTGGAAAAAACCAAGGACAGCTTCTTGTCAAAGATCACCAAAGCTGTTGCAGGCCGCTCAACTGTTGATGATGATGTGCTGGATGATTTGGAAGAAGTGCTGGTGACATCGGATGTTGGCGTAACCACCACGCTAAAGATCATCGAGCGCATCCAGAAGCGTGTTGCCAAAGATAAATACGTTAACACGTCGGAACTGAATAATCTGCTTCGCGAAGAGATACAACAATTACTTGCCGAAAACAACAGCAATGATTTTCACAATTTCGAGTACGGCAATCATAAGCCTTACGTGATCATGGTTGTTGGGGTAAATGGTGTTGGTAAAACTACTACTATTGGCAAACTGGCGCATAAGCTAAAGCAAGCAGGCAGTAAGGTTGTGATCGGTGCTGCTGATACCTTCCGCGCTGCTGCTGTTGATCAGATACAGCTTTGGGGCGAAAGGGTAGGTGTAAAGGTTGTTGCCCAGGCTATGGGTTCCGACCCGGCTTCTGTCGCTTATGATACTTTGCGTTCTGCGGTAGCTAACGGCGATGATGTGGCAATTATAGATACTGCCGGTCGTTTACATAATAAGGTTGGTTTGATGAACGAGCTGACCAAGATCAAAAATGTAATGCAAAAGGTTATACCTGGCGCGCCGCACGAGATATTACTGGTGCTGGATGCATCTACCGGTCAGAATGCTATTGAGCAATGCAAGCAATTTACAGAGGCCACGGCCGTAAATGCATTGGCATTAACCAAACTGGACGGTACTGCAAAAGGCGGTGTGGTGATCGGTATATCAGATCAGTTTAAGATACCTGTAAAATATATCGGCGTAGGTGAAGGAATGGACCACTTGCAATTGTTTGATAGGAAAGCATTTGTTGATTCGTTATTTAAACAGTAACAATACAAAAGGGTGTCATATTGAGGCACTCGAAGTATGAGCGAAGGGGCCTTTCCCCACATGTTTCGAGAACCTCTCCGAAGGAGTCCTTTGGACAACATGACATCCGGCACAACAGAATAAAAGAAATATGTCAGTGAACTACAATTGGAGTTCCAATGACAGGTGAGGTAAGGAATAATGAGAACAAAATCCATAGATAAATCCAAAGAATCTTTAAAACCACGTGTAAACGTAGTTACACTCGGTTGTTCAAAAAACGTCTATGATTCAGAGATTTTGATGGGACAATTAAAAGGTAATGCCTTTAATGTAGTCCACGAAGCTGAGAAGTTAAATCGCGATGATATTATCGTTATTAATACTTGCGGATTTATCGATAACGCGAAGCAGGAATCTATCGATACTATTCTCCAATACAGCGAGCTGAAAGAAAAAGGCAAGGTTGGTAAAGTGATCGTTACCGGGTGTCTTTCTGAACGGTATAAACCCGAACTGGAAGCTGAAATAGGCAACGTTGATTCCTGGTTTGGTACTAATGATCTGCAAAATCTTCTGCATACCGTAGGCGCTGATTATAAACATGAGTTGATCGGCGAGCGTTTGCTGACCACTCCTTCTCATTTCGCATACTTCAAAATTGCTGAAGGATGTAACCGTCCGTGCTCTTTTTGCGCTATTCCGCTGATGCGTGGCAAGCACATGAGCAAGCCAATGGAAGCGTTGGTTGGAGAAGCAAAAAACCTCGCAAAAAACGGCACTAAAGAATTGATCCTGATCGCACAGGACCTGACCTATTATGGCCTCGACCTCTACGGCAAACGTAATTTGGACGAACTGCTTCGCCGCTTATCTGATGTGGACGGTATTGAATGGATACGCCTGCAATATGCTTATCCTTCCGGTTTCCCGATGGAAATACTGGATGCCATGAACGAACGTGAGAATATTTGCAAATACCTGGATATGCCTTTACAGCATATCAGTGATAATATGCTCAAGTCGATGCGTCGTGGTATTACCAAGCAAAAAACCATTGACCTGGTAAACCAGATCCGCGATAAAGTGGCGGGCATTGCCATGCGTACTACACTGATAACCGGGTACCCTGGCGAAACTGAACAGGACTTTGAAGAAATGCAGCAATGGGTTGAAGAAACCCGTTTTGACCGTTTGGGCTGCTTCACTTACTCGCATGAAGAAAATACCCATGCATATAGTTTGGTTGACAACGTACCTGCTGAAGTAAAGCAAGAGCGTGCTGATGCCATTATGGAAATTCAACAAGGTATATCTCTTGAAAAGAACCAGGGAAAGGTGGGCCAGACCTATAAGGTGCTTATTGATAAGAAGGATGGTAATTATTTTGTGGGCCGTACAGAATATGATTCGCCGGAGGTGGATAACGAGGTGCTGATCGATGCAGATAAGCAATACGCAACTGTTGGCAGCTTTGTAAACGTTAAGATCGATAGCGCCGAGGATTTCGACCTTTATGGACAGATTGTAAAATAAGGCAGGTAACTGTTTGTTTTCAGAATTTTAAGTCTAATTTCGGGATACAAAAATCCGAAATCGAAATCCGACACCCGAAATCAGTAACATGCACTCTTCCTGTATAGACTATAAAGACACCGGTTTTTTCTCGCAAACGGTTATTGATTACATCGAAGATAAACCCCAATTACGGCCTTTTTATAGCTATCGGCCTGATATTGCAGGCTTTAAAGCATTGCTTCAGAATAAAAAAGTAACTGCCGACAGGAAAATATTAGCACAAGTTCTTACAGAACAATACTCAAAACTTCATACTCAAAACTTAAAACCTGTAAGTGATAACATTTCATTACTAAAGCTTCAGGACACTTACACTATCACTACCGGTCACCAGCTGAATATCTTTGCCGGGCCTTTATATTTCATTTATAAGATCGTTACGGCTATAAAGCTGGCGCACCAATTAAAGCAGGAATTTCCGGACAAAAACTTCGTACCCGTTTACTGGATGGCGTCGGAAGACCATGATTTTGCCG
>JBQCEA010000130.1:0-10051 GCA_051960695.1 Mucilaginibacter sp.
TACCTCGTATGATAAGCCATTGATCTTTAAGTCCATCTGGCAGGCAACAATACCATTCTCAGTACCGGTTACTTTGAAGTCCATGTCACCCAGGTGGTCCTCGTCACCTAATATATCCGAGAGGATCGCATATTTAGTACCTTCTTCATTAGTGATCAATCCCATTGCGATACCTGATACTGGTGAAGTTATCTTTATACCTGCATCCATCAGTGCCAGAGTACCTGCACAAACAGTTGCCATTGATGACGAACCATTTGATTCAAGGATATCAGAAACTACGCGAATGGTATATGGGTTTTCATCTTGCGGTGGCAATACTTGTTTTAACGAACGCATTGCCAGGTTACCGTGACCGATCTCACGACGGCCTGCTCCCCTGTTCGGGCGAACTTCGCCTGTTGAAAAGCCGGGGAAATTATAGTGCAGGATGAATTTCTCGTAACCATTGATAAACGCACCGTCTATCATTTGCTCATCATCTTTACTACCCAAAGTAACAGTAGTTAATGATTGAGTCTCACCACGCGTAAATATGGCTGAACCATGCGCTGATGGCAGGTAGCTTACTTCACTCCAAATTGGGCGTATCTGCGTGGTAGTACGACCGTCAAGGCGTTTGCCTTCATCCAAGATCAGGTTACGCACAGCGTCGTACTGAACATCGTGAAAGTACTTTTTAGCAAGACTTTTAGTCAGGTCGTCGATCTCTTCGCCTAACGAAGCGATAAACAGGTCCTGTATTTCTTTGAACTTAGCAGCACGCTCGTCCTTTGCAGAAGCTGAACCGGCTACGGCGTATACTTTATCATAAGTGTCGGCATAAACCTGCTTTTTCAGATCTTCATTATGGTTCTCGTGATTGTAAACACGCTTCTCAGTTTTGCCGGTTGCTTCAGTAAGTTCTTTCTGAACCTTAACCTGAAGCTTAATAGCATTGTGGGCAAATTTCAGGGCCTCAACCATTTCATCCTCCTGGATCTCTTTGGCTTCGCCCTCAACCATGTTGATGTCGTACTCTGAACCGGCTACAATAAATTCTAAAGTAGCACGATCTAAATCAGTTCTTGTAGGGTTTATAACCAGTTTACCATCTATCTTGGCAACACGTACTTCTGATATTGGTCCGTTGAACGGGATATCAGAAACTGCTAATGCTGAAGAGGCAGCTAAACCAGCTAAACAATCGGGCATAATATCTTTATCGGCTGAGATCAAAGAAATCATCACCTGGGTATCGGCATGGTAATCCTCCGGGAACAGAGGGCGTAAAGCACGGTCAACCAAACGTGAGATCAAAACCTCATAGTCTGATAAACGTGCTTCGCGGCGTAAAAAGCCACCAGGGATACGGCCTGTAGAGGCGTATTTCTCCTGATAGTCAACTGATAGGGGTAAAAAATCAACACCTTCTTTTGCTTCTGGTGATGAAACAACAGTAGCGAGCAACATCGTATCGCCCATTTTAACAACTACAGACCCATCGGCCTGCTTGGCCAGTTTACCAGTCTCGATCTCAATGGTGCGGCCATCACCTAAATCGATTACCTTCTTAATTACATTTAGACTCATCTTTTTTTCATTGTGATGCACTTTTCATCTTTCGGAGCGCATCGGGATTTATATGTAAATTTTTACTTTGCAAAAGTAAAAAAGCCACCCGACTTGGCGGATGGCTTTTATTGAAAACCTGGAAGTTTACTTAATGATATCTCTTAGCTGGAGAGCCTTGATAATAGCACGGTATCTTTCAATGTCTTTGTTGTACAGGTAAGCTAACAATGCCCTGCGTTTACCTACTAATTTTTGTAGTGAAAGCTGGGTTGAAAAGTCTTTTTTGTTGTTTTTCAAATGTCCGGTCAAATGAGCGATACGTGTTGTAAATAAAGCTATTTGTCCTTCTGCTGAACCTGTATCAGTGGCGCCTTTGCCATGTTTTGCAAAGATCTCTGCCTTTGCTTCTTTACTTAAATACATTACTTGAATAATATTAAAGCGTTTTTACTTATGTTAATTGAGGTGCAAAGATACTGTTTAATTTTCGATAAATAAAAGAGATAGTTAGAATAGTTGATGGAGTTAAATGGTTAGATTAGGTTGATTAGTTTTATTGCCAATCAACCATTTAACTTAATCCAACCTAATCAACTACAACGTATCTTTGTTAAATATGAGCGAAACCAATTATTCCACCTTTGAAACCGAATTCCGTGTGCGTCCGGATGATATAGACATGTTTCAGCATGTGCATAACAGCAAATATTTTGACTATGTATTAGCCGCCCGTTATGACCAGATGGAGCGTTGTTATAGTATGGCCATGGAAAAATTTATGGAACGCGGTTTTGGTTGGGTAGTGCGAACTGCTCATGTAGATTATAAACGCGCTTTAACTATGGGCGATTACTTCATCGTAAAGACAGGTATCGACAGCATCGACGATAAGGGGTGCCGGGTAAAATTCGCGATCACTAACAAAGCTACTGGCAAGATCTGCTGCGATGGCTGGTTCGATTATACCATGATCGATATGCAATCAGGCCGATCGGCGAAAAGACCACAGGATATCATTGAGCATTATTTGATCTGATGTCCGAAATCGATCCGCCAGCTGGCGGATCGATTTCGGATTTAAGGGACGGGCTTCCAAAAAGAAGGTGTTGGGGTTGTGCCCCTTATCGTACAATCTACACAACCTCTGGTACTGTATAAAATACTCCCGTTTTCGTTTGGAGCTATAGGCGTATCTTCAAATGGGGGATAAAGGAAAAGGTTATCGCTGTATGACGTGTCTATATAACAGTAATATGGATAAATAGTGGTTGTGGGCGGCAGATCTTTATTGTAAATAAATATCCTTTTGCTCTGAACGTTGGTTGCCGTGATATAGCCTATAGCCGGTTGATCAGGATGATTTATACAATGTATATTTCCGGTTAGCGTTGACGGTAAAGGGCCGAATATATTCCCGATATCTTCCGTGTTCTTTTTAAGTAATGTGTAAAATTGATAGGCATCCGTTGTAAGTGCGTATTGTCTTACAATAATGCTGTATTCCATTTCAACTTTTTCAGATGTAAGCGGAATGGTTATCAAGGGTCTTTGATAAACAATGTCTTTACTCAGATCGGTTGTTGAAAATAAAAGGACATTTGTCGAAATGTCGTTCCCAAAACAAGAATAGATCTGCTGGGCATAAGGACGTATTATCAATTGGTGCAAGAAGGTATCTGCCTGAAGATATGATGGATATTGCGAATGGAATTGCCAGGTCTCAGCATATTCCCACCTATAATAATGTGTGTTGTTTGAGGGGTCGTGGGCATTAACATACAGCTGTATGATACCATTATTTATAGTATATCCAACACTATCAATCGGCGGGGTTGACTTTAAAGGAACAAAATCCGAAACATATTGCAGTCCATCGCTGGTACTTACATGAATACGGTAGTTCTGTGAAGATGATAAATTAAGCGGCCCGGAAACATACCTGCCGTTACTATCGCTAATTAAGGGCCATGAGCCGCCTGCATCGCTTTCCACTTCTACCGATGCCCCCACCACTGGATTAGCAGTTTTTTTGGCATTCGTATTTACGGTCTTACTTAGAAAAAAGATAATTGAATCGTTACCGGCATTAATTATCCCATCAACCACCAAATAGCTACCTGCTGACGCGATAGAATTCGGATTGTAGGGTTTCCGGCAGCAAAATAAAAGCGACAGCAATAAAGCCGATAAACAACGAATGTTGCGCACCCTTATCATTGATTTACAGGTAAAGGATTAAGGATAACAATGTAACTCTTTAACTGCAATTATCCCTCACTTTATTTTCAATTATGACGAATACGATAAGAAACGGGAAGATTTTGAAGCGATCAAACTCTCGATGGCGCTAAGCCGTATTGTTTTTTAAATGCAAATGAAAAATGTGATAAATCTTCGAAACCGAGGTCGAGATAAATGTCTGATGCACTCCTGCCCTTTTCTTTGATTAGATAGTGTGCTTCCTGCAACCTGCGCTGCTGTAACCATCGGCTGGGCGTAAGTTGAAATATCTTTTCAAAATCGCGCTTAAACGTTGCCAGGCTACGCCCGGTAAGATAGGCAAAACGGTCAAGGCCAACATTGAAATGAAAATTCTTATTCATAAAAGCTTCCAGATCTATTTTGCCCGGTTCGCTGAAATCAAACAGGATGTCTTTAAGTTGCGGCTCAACCTTTAGCAGGAGCATAACGGCCTCACGTAATTTCAGATCTATCAGGTTTTTGTCCCTTGCCTCGTTCAAATCTTTGTAAGGCTCAAGCGAAAGGAAATAATGTTTAAATAAAAGGTCAGGTTTTAATTCCAGCACCGCATTACTGTTTTGGTGTTTCTCACTTTGGTATCCTGCTTCTATACTAAAATTCCGCAAAAATTCCTGGTCAAAACGAACGGAGAATGACTTAAATTCCCCTCCTTCCGGCGGCAGCTTATTGAATTTTATTAAATGGTTTCTTCTGCCCATACGAAAATCACCAGGACTGAAGATATATTTACGCTGACCATCATTCATGATCATTGTACCCGAGACCTGGTAAGTGAAAACATGTTCGGGTATAAACTGCTCGCCTTCCCTGTTGCGAATAGTGTAACATGAATAGGCAATAGCAGGTCTTATATCGTTTTTGGCAGGCATTTTTTCAAATTTACATATCTCTGTGTTCCCGCAACATATTTATGCAAGAACACAGAGTGTAACAGGTTATTTCTTCGCGCCGAAGAATGATCTTCCCAATTCAGTTTGGGTGAAGTCAACGGCATTGTCAGCATTGGTTGATGTGCTTACTGCCAGCCATTTTTCCATTTCCTCATTTCTGACAATAGTAGCCTGTTTTACCATGCCAACAGCTTCACTTCCCAGCAATAAATGCACCGGTGGTTCAGGATGCTCGGCTAAAGCTATCATTGCTTTAGCAGCTTTATCCGGGTCACCCATTGGCACAAACTGGTCGCTGGTAAATAATGCCTTCCTTGTGCCAACGGTTTGCTCATAACCTTCAACATCCGGTGCAAAACTCATTGATGCGGTGGCCCAGTCTGTACGAAAACCACCGGGCTCAACACTGGTTACTTTTATACCCAGCGGGGCAACTTCTTTAGCAAGCGCTTCACTGAAACCGCCTAATCCAAATTTTGCTGCCTGATACATAGTCAGGCCGGGATTGCCAACCCTTCCACCTATCGAGCTGATTTGTAAAATACGACCAGAACGTTGTTTGCGCATATAAGGCAATACAATTCTTGTAACTTCAATTGGTGCATAAAAATTAGTATCCAGCTGACTGCGCACTTGCTCGTCGGTATAAGCTTCGGCGGCGCCTATAATACCGAAACCGGCATTATTCACTAATACATCGATGCGCCCAAATTTTTTAATGGTATCCTCGACAGCCGTAATGATCTGCTGTTTATCTGTCACATCTAATTTTATCGGGAAAATTTGCTCCGGGTATTTTTCTGCAAGATCCTTTAACTGTTCAGGATTGCGGGCCGTAGCGGCAACTTTATCACCATGAGCAAGAACTGCTTCTGTAAGGCTTCTTCCCAATCCGCGGGAGCTGCCTGTTATAAACCAAACTTTTGTCATATTCTTTTATGTTTTTGTTAGACCAAAGTTCGGCTGAAACAGACGCCAACGCTTTGTTAAAAAGCTCAAATTACTTTGCTGAAAAGCTCAAGTTATTTCGGATTTCGGATGTTCAATTTCGAATTTATACTTTTTGGGAAACAATGTGCATGCAAATCTGAAATCGAAAATTCGAATTTCACATAGCTCCTTCAATAAGCTCACTATAAAATTCGTCCAAATTCATTCCGGCAGCGCGTACTTGCTGTGGTATTAAACTATTGGCCGATTGACCCGGCGTAGTATTGATCTCAATAAAATAGAAATTGCCGGTGCTTTCTTCTATAATGAAATCCATCCGGGTCATGCCTTTGCAGTTGAGTCTTAGATAAACTTCGGTGGCTATACTATGCACCAGTTCCTTTTGCTCATCAGTGAGATCGCCGGGAGTGATCTCTTTGGAAACACCTGAGGTATATTTCGCTTCATAGTCAAAAAAATCCTTTGAACTGATGATCTCCGTTGCTGGTAGTACCGTAATATGCCCGTTTAGCCTGGCAATGCCAATGCTAAATTCGCGGCCTTTAATGAATTCTTCTACCAAAATCTGGTTGTCTTCTTTAAAAGCACGCTCTAACGCTTCGGGTAACCCGGCTACGTTGTAAACCTTACTCATACCTACACTGCTGCCACCGTTATTAGGCTTAATAAATAATGGAAATTTAAGATTAGCGGCAATGGTTGATACATCATGTATATCGATTTTAAACAACTGCATTGAACGTGCAGTATTCAACCCATGAATGCCGTGCACTATGGCCTTGGTATAAGCCTTATTCATGGTAATAGCAGACGTAGTAGCATCGCAGGTATTATAAGGTATGCCCAGCATTTCAAAATATCCCTGCAGCTTACCATCTTCGCCTGGAGTACCATGGATAGTAATAAAGGCAAAATCAAAGTTGATCTTTTCACCTTTTAGAATGAGGCTGAAGTCGTTTTTGTCAATGTCAATCTTTCCATTTTCTGATTCATAAAACCAGCGGTCGCGGTTAACATAAATAATGTAAACATTATATTTTGAGATATCCAGGTTTGCTTTTATGTTTTGGGCACTGTTAACAGATACTTCATATTCCCCGGTAAAACCTCCGGCTAAAAGAGCGATGTTCTTCTTTGACATGTTATATTTTCGGTTTCGAGTTTCGACCCGAAAATAAGTATAAAAGTCTGTTTGGCTTGAAAATATCTGCACTTTTGAATTTTGCATAAATTCAAATCCTAAATTGAAATTCCGAATTTGGAAATAATAATCTATGTTTGATAACTGAATATCTCAACAGATCGAATGAGCAAATTTGGTTCCTATTTAAAAACTAAAGATTTCCGCAGAACAATTCTTTTAGCCATCGGTTCGGTTATCGTTGTCGCTTTAATTGCCTTTTATAGTTTAAGTTATTATACCCGGCATGGGTCAGGTATTCCCGTACCAAAACTTACCGGTTTACAGATCGATAATGCTTTAAATATCCTCAAACAACAAGGCTTTAATGTCAGTATAGACTCGGTATACGTGCTTGACCAGACGCCGGGCACTGTTGTTGAGCAGGACCCGGATGCTGGTACCAATGTAAAAGAGAACCGGGTTATTTACCTGAAAATAGTTAAAAATCAGGCCCCTCCCGTTTCGCTTCCGAATCTGATCGATGCACCATATATCTCAGCAGCCGCTACAATATCGAACTATGGCCTAAAAATTGGCGACACTACCTATAAACCGGATATTGCACGTGACCATGTACTGGAAGTGCATTTTGCCGGGCAAGTTATTCAGCCGGGAACCAAAATTCCTAAAGGATCAAAGATAGACCTGGTACTGGGCGACGGTGCAGGTGCAGCTGAAGTAGAGATACCCGACCTGACCAACCAGGATCTGGATGCAGCCCGTTTCGCATTGAAAGGCTCAGGTCTTGCTTTGGGCATTATTACTTATGAAGGCACGATTACCGACTCTACCAATCTTGTTGTAGTATCACAATCGCCAATGCGTACAGATTCGGTTAGTAAAACTGCGTTGGGCACAAAGGTAAATCTCACGGTTACACAGGGCAGAAAACAGCAATAATGGATATTGAGGCAAAGGAAATGCTCACGCGTTTAGAAAGCGGCGAAGCTATAAACCTGCTTGATGTGCGTGAACACATCGAGTTCTATAGCTGGAACATCGGTGGCATCAATATTCCTTTATCAGTACTGGAAAGTAAATTAAATCAGCTTGAATGGAATAAAGACGATGAGATCATCGTTGTTTGCAAAGTTGGTTTACGCAGTGCTACTGCAAAATCAATTTTAGAGTTGAATGGTTACCGAAATATAAGAAATTTGTCGGGCGGATTGCTGGCATTACAAAAAATTAAACAATAGCATTTACAGAATGGATCAGGAAAAAACTTCGTCAGGTACCAAAAAGTTCTTCATTGCGCTGGCGATTATCATAGTTATCATATTAGGCTTTACAGTTGTCTTTTTTTATCTCAGATACTTTAAACCCAATGTGACAGACAAACAGGAATATTTATACATACATACAGGTGCAACCTACCAGGACGTATATAAAACTTTGAAGGATGAAGGAATATTAAAGGATACCGCATCGTTCAATTCCGCAGCAAGAGGTATGCATTATATTAATCGGATAAAGCCGGGTAAATATCGCCTGCATGAAGGCATGACCAACCGCAGGCTGATCAATATGCTGGCCTCCGGTGCGCAGGAACCAGTTGAATTGTCTTTCCATAACCTTCGACAGAAAACTGATTTTGCCGGTTTTGTATCCAAAAAGCTCGAGCCGGATTCCGCTTCTATTATTCATTTGCTGGATTCAACACAATTTTTAGAAAAATATGGCTTTAATACTGACAATGTATATGCCATGTTCATTCCAAACACATACCAGGTATACTGGAATACATCTCCTGAGAAATTCTTCAAACGGATGTATGCCAATTATGAAAAGTTCTGGACGACGGAACGAAAAGCAAAAGCTGCTGCTATCAATCTCTCTCCTATCCAGGTTTCTATACTGGCCTCATTAGTGGATGCTGAAGCCCTGCATGACGATGAAATGCCGACTATAGCCGGTTTATACCTGAACCGTTTAAAAAAAGGTATGAAACTGGAATCTGACCCGACCATTATTTTTGCCATGCACGATTTTACGATAAAACGTGTGCTTAAACGCTATCTATCGTACGATTCGCCTTATAATACTTATGCCCATACAGGCTTGCCACCCGGCCCCGTAATGATGCCATCAGTTAATGCGCTGAATTCAGTATTGGATTATAAAAAAAGCGATTACATTTATATGTGTGCTAAAGAAGATTTTTCAGGTTACCATAACTTTGCTACCAACGTTGCCGATCACCTGGCCAATGCACACAGATACCAAAAGGCACTGGACGAAAGGAATATTAAAAAGTAATGTTCGAGTACATCACCAAAGTGCGTGTTCGCTATGGCGAAACCGATCAGATGGGCTATATGTATTATGGCAATTATGCCGAGTTTTACGAGGTTGGCCGTGTGGAAATGCTGCGAAGTCTCGGCATGACCTATAGCGGCATAGAAGCTTCTGGTATTATGATGCCGGTACTCGAAATGCGCTGCAAGTATATAAAACCTGCATTATATGATGAAGAGATCAGCATTAAAGTGATCATGGAGAAAATGCCCGGTGTAAAAATTCATTTCAAATACGAATTGTACAATCCCAATAACGACCTGATCAATATAGGTGAAACGTTACTGGCTTTCGTCAATATGAAAACAAACAGGCCATGCCTGCCTCCACAAGATTTTATAGATAGATTGAAGCCATTTTTTCAATAAATTTGGTATAAATGAAGTGGCTTCACCGCTTTTTACGCAAATTTAAATTCTACAGGTATATTATTGAATGTACCAAGTATATCACCTTTCCCGGTTTTAAGCCACTTTCATTATATACGGTTGCCGTATTCTTTTTCGAGGAAATAAGCGATGGCACCGTTACCAACAAGGCATCATCCCTGGCATATAATTTTATGCTGGCCTTGTTTCCTGCCACTATATTTGTATTTACACTGATACCCTACATCCCTATCAGACATTTTCAGGATAATCTGTTGGGTATTATGGAGCAGATCATGCCCACTGATGCTTATAGCGCATTACGGTCGACTATTACAGATATTGTTAAAAATCAGAACGCTAAATTATTCTCCTTTGGTTTTCTAACGACACTTTATTTCGCGACTAATGGTGTAAACCGACTGATGCAGGCTTTTAATAAATCATCTTTGGTCCAGGAAACAAGAAGTTATGTACATAGGCGCTGGGTTGCGTTGGTATTAACCGTTGTGATCAGCATATCATTACTGGTAGCTGTGGCTATC
>JBQCEA010000131.1:0-2788 GCA_051960695.1 Mucilaginibacter sp.
GTACTCGGCTTCGCCGTTAATGAACCCGGCGACGAAGTGATCATGCGCCTCACTGATAAACCGGGAATAACCATCAGCAAAATTACCGGAGACAATGGCCGCTTACCACTTGATCCAAAACGAAATACCGTAAGTGTAAGCGTTGAGCATTATCTGAAGCACATTGACCGTATGGATATTGGTTTCGACATTGAATTGCATAAGAAGATGCCTATTGGCAGCGGTTTAGGTTCAAGCTCGGCCAGTACCGTGGCAGGATTATTTGCTGCAAAAACGCTTTTGGATGATAAAACCGACCCGGCAGAGCTTTTACCTTTTGCCCGTAAAGGAGAAGAAATGGCCTGCGGCCATGGCCATGCGGACAACGTTGCGCCGGCATTGCTGGGTGGTTTTGTGCTGATACGCAGTTATGATCCGCTGGATGTGATCAGGCTGCCTCATCCCAAAGACCTGCATTGCGCCATTGTGTTTCCTGATGTAGACGTGCCGACCCGTGAAGCAAGGCAGATCATCCGTAACAAAATACAAATGAAGGACGCAGTTACTCAATGGGGAAATATTGCCGGATTGGTGAGCGGGTTGTTTTTGAATGACATTGACCTGATAGGCCGCAGCATGAAGGACATATTAGTTGAACCTGTACGTTCTATGTTAATACCCGATTTTTATAAAATGCGCGAGATAGCCATGGAATTGGGTGCGGTAAGTTTTGGTATTTCAGGCTCAGGGCCGTCAGTATTTGCTTTTACCCGTGATAGTGAAACGGCCAAAAACATCACTCAAAAATTGCAAAAGCATTTAGCTGATCTGGGCATCAACTCAAATAGCTATGTATCAACCATTAACGATAACGGGCCAAAAGTATTAGGCTAATTTGAACAACAATATCTGAGAACAAGAATGAAACTCTATAGTACTAACGATCCATCCAACCAGGTTTCCTTTAAAGAGGCCGTTTTTAATAGCATGCCCCAGGATAAAGGCTTATATATGCCGGTATCCATCCCCCGTTTGGATGATAAATTTCTGAATAACCTCGATGGCTACACGCTACCTGAGATCGCATTCCATGTAGCAAACCACCTGCTTAAAGATGCTATTCCTGCAGATGATCTGCAGGCGATCATTCATGATGCGATCAACTTTTATGCGCCGGTAGTCGAGTTGGAAGAGAATGTTTACGTGCTCGAATTATTCCACGGGCCTTCACTTGCTTTTAAGGATTTTGGTGCAAGGTTTATGAGCAGGGTGATGAGCTATTTTTTGCAGGAAGGCGAAAAAACGCTCGATGTACTGGTTGCTACCTCTGGCGATACCGGCGGTGCTGTGGCGCTTGGCTTTTTAGGCGTACCCAATACCAGGGTTACCATTCTCTATCCTAAAGGAAAAGTAAGCGGCATACAGGAATTACAGTTGACTACTAACGGGCAGAACATCCGCGCAGTAGAGATCGACGGTACTTTCGACGATTGCCAGGCTTTGGTTAAGCAAGCCTTTACCGATCCGGAATTGAACTCTAAGTTCAGGCTTACTTCGGCGAATTCAATTAATATCGCCCGGCTCATTCCGCAAACCTTTTACTATTTCAATGCTTATGCTCAGTTGCTCAAAGAAGGGCGCGATAAAGTGGTATTCTCTGTCCCCAGCGGCAACTTCGGCAATATCGGTGCAGGAATTTTAGCCTGGAAGATGGGCTTGCCTGTCTCGCATTTTATTGCAGCAACCAATGTGAATGATACCGTTCCCGAGTTTTTAAAGACCGGCGTTTATCAGTCAAAGCCATCTGTGCAAACTATATCAAATGCCATGGACGTAGGCAACCCAAGCAACTGGGTGCGCATACAGGATATGTTTAAAAACGATGCAGATCAATTAAACACATTGATCACGGGTTTCAGCTACAATGATGAAGAAGACCTATCCGCAATTGAGCGTATATACAGAAGTTACCATTATGTAGCTTGCCCGCATACCGCTATTGCGTGGCAAGCGCTGAAAGACTGGCAGCAAGACCAGCCAACAGGCCGCGCTGCGGGTGTATTTCTATCAACTGCACATCCATGTAAGTTCCCTGATGTTTTGCCATCACTTGTTGCCGAAGCTGTGGAGATACCTGAGCAGGTAAAAAACTTAGAACATAAGAACAAACAGGCAACTGCATTAGGCAAGGATTTTGAAGAATTTAAAAGATATTTACTGGACAATGCCTGATAAAATTACCACCATCATTTTCGACCTGGGTGCGGTCTTGATAGACTGGAACCCGCGCTATATGTACCGCACTATTTTCAGTGACGAAGCTGAAATGGAGAAGTTCCTGGCAGAGATCACTACATCCGACTGGAACGAAGAACAGGATGCAGGCCGCCTGCTTAGCGAAGGTACCGAAATACTGGTGAAGCAGTTTCCTGAACATGAAGAAAACATCCGCGCTTTCTACGGCCGCTGGGAAGAAATGCTCGGCGAAGCTTTTCATGATACCGTCGAAATATTCAAACAGTTAAAAGAAACCGGAAAGTATAAAATATATGCCCTCACCAACTGGTCGGCAGAAACATTTCCGGTTGCTTTGGAAAGATTTGAATTCCTGAAATGGTTTGACGGCATCGTTGTTTCCGGCGCTGAGAAAATGCGCAAGCCAACGCCTGAATTTTATCACATCCTGTTAGACCGATATGGCGTAAAACCGCAGGAAGCATTATTTATCGACGATAATTATCGCAACATCTTAGCTGCTGAAAAGATCGGTATCCATTGCATCCATTTCACTTCGGCAGAACAACTAAAA
>JBQCEA010000132.1:0-2929 GCA_051960695.1 Mucilaginibacter sp.
ATTTTTTTAAACCCGTCTTTATAAAACCCTATAGCTTCAAGAAAATATTCGATATTGGCGTAGGGAATATCCTTTGCAATTACAAACCATCCTGACTTGTGTTCAATATTTTTAGAAACATGAAACATGCCTTGAGATGGGCTATATTCTAAATTATATTTTTCTTCTATTGCCATTAATTTGCCCCTATGAAATTATGCGTGATAGTACCGTCGTAAAATGTTTCAAACGTGGTTAAATCTATTACCCACTTTATTCTGCAACGGATTATATAATCCTTATTAACCAAATTGCCAATCAACTCTACTGTATAAAATTCTTTCATTTTACAAAATCAAAATCCGATTTAAAGGGTTGATTAACAGTTCTTGGCAGGCTTACTTTCGCCTTGCCTAAGTTAATAATTTTTAGTTTATTTAATGCAACATATCTTAATGGATCTATTAAATGATTTTGAAAATCAACTGGCTCGTTTAAAACCCTGCCAGAGCGGTCAACTTTCCATTTGTAAGTACCCAATTCTTTGCGCAGATTAACGCTTCTTTGGGTCACATTGATCTTGTATCGTTTTAAAATATCAATGCTGTTAATGACACTATCCGGGCCTTTGTGCGCTGCGACAACGTTCCATCCAAGCCGTTTTAATTCTTCGATTGATTTAGGCTCTGCACTATCTGCAATGATCTCACGGGTTTTATTTATTCCGCAATCGGTTAGTTTCTTTGAAATATCGGTATTGGTTAGCCCCGTTTCATAGATTAATTCATCTATCCATAATTCACCGTTCTGCTTAAAAACTTCAATTACTCCGGTTTCATCATTCGTAAAGCCAAAGTCAAGCCCTATACTAACTCTTGTTGCGTCTTTAGGTATATCCGAACATATAAACCAGTTATTGAAAACAAGCCCTGTTATTTTGCCGGTTGCACCTCTGGCATATACTTTCCATAGCTCTTCATCAATCTGCCTCAACGCCTCGATCTTATCCCTCATTTGCTGATCGATAAATGGATTATGCCTGTGATCGCTGATAATAAGTTTTACGCCCTCTTTGCCAATTATATGCTCATGTACCCAAAAAGTGCTATTAGGGTTATAGTCAATGAATATTTTCTTTTTGGTACGCAGAGCAAGCTCACTATAAACATCGAAAAGAATACCGTTGGCCTCATTAATAAAAAGATAATCTCTTTTACCAGACTTGGCATCCTGCGCGTTATCGTAGGATTTAAATTCCATGATGGCGCCATTGATGAACTCAAATATCCGGTCTGATTTATTGTAGGATCTGATTTGTGACTGAAGGACTTCTGATGAAGAGTAGATATTTAAGGCGTCACGTAAAGCCCCGGCCTTTAAGTTTGGAATATCCTGACCAACTACCGTTATAATTAATTTTTCGTATTGACAGGCCAGTATAAAAAGAACCTGCAAGATGGAATAAGTTTTACCTGAACTTGTGCCGCCTTGGTTGACAATAACCGGCTCTACTGCTTCGTAATTAGCCTTGAATATGGGCGATGTTTGAAACATTTATTTGAGATCAATATCTTTTTCGCTCGATACAGGTAGCGGGCCACTATCAATTATCTTAACAACTAATTCAGATTTTATTGCCTCACCGTCCTTACCTGTAATTTCCTGCTTATCGCTTAACCCTAATTGCCGTGCTATGATTGAGGCGTTATAAGCCCCTACGGTTGCCCCTTCTGCCTTTTGTGTATAGATTACTTCCCGTACATGTGTTATGATGTTGGAGAAATCTTTATCAATTTCTTTTTCTTTCGGCTTTAGATTGTTCTCAAACTCATTCAAATATTTGGAATGAACACCAAGAAATATACATAATCCCTCGATTGAAAATGGGCTTGATGTCGGCACTGGAATCAAAAGCCCCGCATTATCGCCGCCTTTGATCGCCTCCTGTTTATACCATGCCTGGTTAGATTGATATTCAAAATATTCATAGCAAGCATTTAATAATATTTCAGGCGAGGCAAATATCTTATCCCGCCCGTGCTTGCTGCGCTTCATCCAAAATTTATTATTAGCCGGGGCTGCCATGTTATTTTTTATCTAAAGATACGAAAATATGATTTCAAGTAAAAATAATGATAACTTGCGTACAGGAAAGTTTTATTTTCTTTTTGTCAGGTGAATAATGATGATATTGGCAATGGCTTTGGCGCTGGTGTATTGTCACCTTTTCTTAGATTACATACATGGCATAGGAATTGAAAGTTACCTAACCAACACCCAGCTCCGCCTTTCTTAACCGGGATAATATGATCCACATGGATTCCGTTTGCTGAAAAATAAGTTTTATACTTAAATCCATTGAAGCTGGTATGTTCTGTTTCGGATTCTAATAAATATGGCTCTTTACCACAGATAGCACATTGTTCAGGTAAATACCAATGCATCAACCCCCTAACGAACTGCATATCACCATTTATAATTCTGGTCACGTTCCATGGAAATTTACCATGCTCCGGGTCAGACCACCGCTTTTGTCTGCCTGTTAGATTATTCCCACAACCACATGCACATTTGCCGGCGTCGATATGGTCGAAATTTGGGAAGGTGCTTGTTACGCTTAATGATTGCCAGCGCTTATAGGGATCGATAGTTATTCTTGAATAAATCTCTGTTGGATCAAATAAAATAACCTTTTGCGCCCATTCAGGTGTTTTTGGCGACAGTTCTGGCATAATAGGGCTATACAGATTCATTTTTTACACTAAGTGTTTGTATTAAGGTGGTAAAACGTTGTACTCAGGGCATTATTTTTAAAATAGGAAATACACTATGAGTTCAAAAACGCTTCTCCCTGTTTGGATTTTTAGGGCATTGCCTTTCATGTAGCTTACAGGCGTTTTGTGTCAGAAACCTACGCTTGCACCAATCGCATTCAAAAACAGTTGCATTT
>JBQCEA010000133.1:0-4364 GCA_051960695.1 Mucilaginibacter sp.
GGACAACCAGGAAGAAAGCGTGCAGTTTTATCAGCAGTATATCGATAATGAGCCGTATAGCTATGCGGCTTGGTACAATCTGGGCAATGCTTACACCAAGCTCAGCCTGTTTGAGAAAGCAATTGATGCGTATGATTACGCTATTCTGATCAAAGACAGCTTTGCATCAGCTTATTTTAATAAAGGTAACGCTTTGGTTAACCTCGAAAAGTATGCAGAAGCGATAGAAGTTTACCGTCAGACTTTTGAATACGAGCAGCCCAACGCCGATACTTATTGCGCCATCGGCGAATGCTACGAAAAGCTGGAGCAAATGGATGAGGCCCGCGCTTTCTACAAAAAGGCGGTAAAAATGGATTCTAAGCTGGCAGATGCGTGGTTTGGCATAGGCGTTACGCTGGATTTTGAGGAGCGCTATTTTGAAGCGTTGCATTTCTATAAAAAAGCCCTCGACCTGGATATCGCCAATGCCGACTATTGGTTTGCGATTGCAGATGCAGAATACAAGCTGGGACATTTACCGGCTGCAGAGCAGGCATACGAAAAAGTAGTTGAGCTAAATCCCATAGATGTGGATGCATGGCTGGATTATTCATCTATATTATATGAGCAGGAACGGTTGAAGGATGCAATCGAGGTAATGACCCAGGCGATCAAGAATAATCCGGATGCAGCAGAACTTTATTACCGTATGGTGGCATATCTATTTGCCGAAGGTGATTATAAAGAAGCTTTGAACCAATTGGAGGTGGCGTTAGCATCAGATCCGGAGAAACATTATATTCTGTTTGATTATTTGCCTCAGTTACAAAAAAATAAAGTGATACTGGATATTATTAACAGGTACACTAAATAGAATAGCTATTGAGCAAAACCGATGTGCAGATCGTTGAATAAGCGGTCTGCACATTTTGTTTTAAGCTCTTTTATAAGCGACTATCTATTGTAAAAATATAATATAATACTAATAAAATGCCGAATTCGTTATTTGCAGAAGTCCATAATTTTATTGACATTTGTTTCATTAAAACTTTTTGTTATAGTCTATAACTAAATGTTTACCTATGGATTATGTTAATGTTTCCGAGCTTGCCACAGTATTCATGAATTATCCACTTAACAATATACCTGAGCGCACTGTTAAACCCCGGAACAGTGGAATTACAATGGTAATGGATAAGGGGCTTAGCTTAAGGCAGGTTGAGGATTTTGTAGAAGTTGCCGGTCCTTACACCGATCTGGTAAAACTGGGCTGGGCAACGTCATTTGTTACGCCAAAGCTTGATGAGAAACTGAAAATATACCGCGAGGCTGGTATCCCGGTTTATTTTGGCGGAACATTATTTGAAGCATTTGTAGTACGCGGACAGTTTGACGATTATCGCCGCACGTTGGATAAATATCAAATGGAGCATGCCGAAGTTTCAGACGGTTCCATTGAAATTGAACATTCAGTTAAGTGTGAATATATCCGTAAGCTTAGCGAGCAGGTGACAGTGATATCAGAAGTGGGATCAAAAGATGTGACCAAAATATTTGCTCCCTATAAATGGATACAGCTCATGAAAGCTGAGATAGAAGCCGGTTCCTGGAAAGTGATCGCAGAATCTCGCGAAAGCGGCAATGTGGGTATCTATCGTGATTCAGGAGAAGTACGTCAGGGCTTGGTTGATGAAATATTAACCCAGATACCGGAAGATAAGATCATTTGGGAAGCGCCGCAAAAAGCGCAGCAAGTGTGGTTCATTAAACTAATTGGCGCTAATGTTGGCTTAGGTAATATTGCCCCTGCTGAGGTTATCCCGCTTGAAACACTGCGCTTAGGTATTCGTAGCGATACTTTCGATCATTTTTTAAATTTCTAGTTTTCTTCTAATTAATAGTAGGGCCTTTGGATGTATGTCCGGAGGCCTTTTTTTGTTTATATTAGTTTGGTTCAAAGTTTAAGCCATGAAAGATCTCAACTGTATATGGCCTTTCTTCATTATTGCAAACCTCAAAGACTCGGTTGCATTTTATGTGGATAAATTAGGATTTCAAGTGAGATATATCGGGCCGGATGATAATCCTTTTTGGGCCGTTGTTGGGCGTGATGACATTTCGATCATGCTGAAGGCGATCGCCGACGACATAAAGCCGGTTCCGAATTACACACGCCATCCCTGGGCCAGTTGGGACGCCTATATCAACGCGACAGACCCGGGTGCTTTATATGAGGAATACCAGTCGCGCGGTGTAGCTTTCCATAGGCCATTAAACGTAAATGGTGACCGCCTGCTTGGCTTTGAAGTTGCGGATGCAGATGGATATATCCTATTTTTTGGAAGACCGGAGGCATAACGGTAACTCAAACCCTTATTCGAATAAGTTTTATTTATATTCGGCTGTTCAAACATGCCGAAACTCATTTCCAGCGATATTGACGATTTTTATTCTTCAACTTCTGAGGAAGACCGCCTGCAGTTGGGCCTTGGTCCGCTGGAGTTTGAACGGAACAAAGAACTGATCAGCCGGTATCTGCCGAAAAAGGGAAAGGTTATCGATGTCGGCGGCGGGCCGGGTGTCTATTCTGAATGGCTGGCCAACTTGGGTCATGAAGTTCATCTTGTCGATCCCGTTGAAAAACATATCAAACAAGCCAATAAGCGGTCGGCCAAAACTAAAAAGCCTTTCAAAACTATTTTAGGTGAAGCGCAAAAATTGACGTTACAAGGCAGTATGGCTGATGTGGTAATATTACACGGGCCCTTGTATCATTTGCAATCCAAAAAGGAACGGCTGCAGGCATTGTCGGAAGCAAAACGCGTATTGAAATCAGGTGGTATTTTATTAGGTTTTGCTATTAACCATTCAGCCTCAACTCTGGCGGCTTTATTGAATGGCTTTATTCATACTCCTGAAATATGGGAAATGTGCAAAGCCGAATTGACCACTGGTATACATACAGCTCCTAAAAATATGCCCGGTGTTTTGCCATCAGCATATTTTCACCGCCCGGATGAGTTAAAAGCTGAATTGGAGGAAGCCGGATTTATCTATTTAAATACCTATCCAGTTGAAGGTTTGGTTTGGCTTGATAAAAACTATTTTGAAAGCCGCGCTGATAACAAAAAGAAGCAGGCAATGACAGAGCTCACTAAAATAACCGAAAATGACCCGGCGCTGCGTGTTTTAAGTCCGCATATGATGATAGCCGGGAGGAAATAGTATAATTTGTATGCCCTGCGGCAAATCCCATCCATTCTTATTAATATTACACCATGAAACTTTATGGGCTTATCGGCTTTCCGCTTTCGCATTCATTTTCAAAAAAATTCTTTACAGACAAATTCAACCTGGAGAAGATAGACGATTGCAAGTATGAGTTATTCCCAATTGAACATATCAGTGAACTGCCGGACTTGTTATACAAGCATAAAAATTTATGCGGTTTAAATGTTACCGTACCGCATAAAATAAGTGTACTGAAATACCTTGACTGGGTGGAGCATGACGCCCGTAACGCCGGGGCGGTGAATTGTATCCGCATCACTTCGCAAAGCCCTGTGGTAACAGCCTTCTCGGGCGAAGTTGGCATAAAGGGCCATGATTTCAGACTGGAAGGATATAACACAGATATTTATGGTTTTGAAACATCTTTGAAACCTTTGCTTAAAAACCGCCATGACCAGGCACTTGTATTGGGTGATGGAGGTGCGGCCAGGGCAGTAAAATGTGTGCTGGATAATCTGGGTATCGGTTTTAAAAGTGTCACCCGTAAAGCTTTACCAGGCAATATTCTTTTTCAGGATCTGAAACCCCATCATATCAGGGATCATAAGCTTATTATCAATACTACGCCCATAGGTATGTCTCCTAATGTGGATGAGTGCCCGCCTATTCCTTATGACGCTATAACGGACGATCATCTGCTTTACGACCTGATCTATAACCCGGAGGAAACTTTGTTTTTGAAAAAGGGGGCAGAGCATGGTGCAGTTATAAAAAACGGATATGAAATGTTAGTATTGCAGGCAGAAAAATCATGGGAAATATGGACCTCAAAAGAAAAGCATCCTTGAAAAATTTACTGTTAGCCTTAGCGGTGGTTACGTTCTTTGGAGCGTGTCATAGCACTCCTGATTATTCGCCTAAACCACGCGGTTACTTTCGTATTTATTATCCTAAACGGGCATACCGTAAATTTGATACTATATACCCGTTCACGTTCATATACCCAACGTATGCTTATATAGAAAAGGATAAAACACCGCAGAAGAACGATAAAAAGCTGCTCAACATGAAATACCTGCTCAATATGCAGTTCCCGCAATTTAACGGAACGCTGCACCTGAGCTATGAAACTATAACCTCCAAAGAGGTAT
>JBQCEA010000134.1:0-5577 GCA_051960695.1 Mucilaginibacter sp.
CTGCCGCTTGCTGGTGCCAGGTTTTAAAACCTGCATTGATCGTGATATGGTTATCAAAATCTTTAACATATTCGGCCCGGATTATCCTGTCGTATAGCCAGAGATTGTTGGTGCCACGGGTAAGCGACAAAAGGGGGCTTTGCGTTTTGCTAATCAGAAAATTTTGTCCCGGGATATCCGTATCGTATTGATAGCTTACCCGGATAAAATCATTAGGATAATGATAATAAGGCAGCTCGTTGAACGACCAGCTGCCGCTTAGATAACCTTTAAACTTTTCATCTTCTTCACCATAAGCGCCGTAACCTTCCATATAAAAGTTGCTGTTAAATAGCGGTGTCGTCCTTCCTCCTATCGTCACACGTGACCCCTCAAGCGGATTATAGGCGTAAAGCGCTTCGTCAGGCCCTATTTGAACGGGACCAAGGTCGGCATAACCGCCAACCAGGGTCTTCGCGATCCATTGTGTCCGGCGATAGGAAGGCATCGTTTGCAGGCTGTCAAAATTATGATAGATCTTTGCCTGTCCGGCAGGCAATGTATCGGGCCTTTTCAACGCCGCAGTATTTTTCCAAACCGCATCGGCCGCGGCCGCTTTGCGGAACGGGTTGCCATTGTAAAAGCCGACGGCCATCGGCTTATCTGCAAGGAAGTTGCTCAGAACGGCTGTTCGGACACCGGTCACGCCAAAACCTTTGTTCTTAAATATCCCAAAATCGGCAGATACCTGGCTCTTTGTCAAATAGTAACGCCCATCGTTTTGTTTATCAAAATCAAGGTTAATATGAAAGCTCCGTAAAAAATTGAGGTTGACGAGCCGGTTAACGCCCATACTGGCCGCCTTAACGGCATAACTGCTATCCATCACTACAGTCAGGCTGCCTTCGAATACGAGGTCGCCTTTGTCCCTTGGCGTAAATGCCAGCTTTACGAGCTTCACCCCATTATCCGTAATGGTGTCCGTAATGAAAAACTTATAATAATCGGGTGCATGATCGGCAATGGGGCTCAGGAATTGATTGTTCAGGACAAAAATATTGTTATCATAAAGCTCGATGTTGTCGCCGTATAACCGGTTGAGATAGGTATCAAGGCCCGCTGAATCGATCAATGAACCCAGGCTTACTTCCTTGTGTGCATCCTCCACCTTGATCGTCTTCGCGGGATTTCGCCGCGAATAAACTTGAAAAAGCTTCTCGCTCATATAAACGGGGAGCTGCGGTTCCTTTATTCCTTCCTTATTTACCACCGAGTCCAGCAGGAACTGGTATTTCCGAAAAAACTTGCCATTCAAAAATTTAGAAGAGAGTCGTGTTAATGACATATTGATCCTCTCGTATTGGTCATATTGAAGGTAAGCTTTACGCTCCATCCGGTTCTGCTGCTTATGGCTGATCACCTGCCGTATCAGTTCCACAGCCGGGTTACCCTTATTCCGGTACCGGACCTTTCTCGACGCCACGACCTGAACTTCATGCAACTGAGACCTGCTGGCCTCCATGCGAATGTTCACCACCTGTGTTTTCCCGGGGAATATCGCGACGGTTTTGTCCCTATAGCCCAGCATGGAAAATCTCAACTGCTGAAATGTGCCGCCGGTTCGGATGTGGTACTGTCCGTTCCCATTTGTGGTTGTTCCAATGGAAGTGCCCGGAAAGGCTACCGAGATAAATGGCAAAGGCTTATGAGTACCGGCATCTGTCACAATCCCTGAAATGACCGTGATTGCCGAATCACTTCTCAACTGGAAGTTATCGCTAAATTTTGCTTTCGCAGATATACTAGCGGATGTGATCAGCATGAGCGGCAACAAAGACATTTGAATTAACGAGCGGAAAACAGGCATATGCCGAGCCGCTGTAAACAAATAATTGTCAAAAATTTGATTTTTAAACCGATGACCCATTTGCCTCTTCCCCGTTTGTGCCGGTCCACTCATAAAATTTCCCTTTAATTAACCACAGTGGTTTGGTGCTATAATAGGACCGAAAACTGAAGAATTTTGGTTTTTGACCAAAATGTATAACGACTGTATGCTGCAATTATTTTTAATTATTGCTTGTACAAAATGAATGGAACACGCCCTGATAGAGTTGAAGGAGCTGTTGCCGCACGCGGTCCTTGTCAAAATTTAAGATCAGTTCGACAGACAAGCTTACCGCATTTTTATAGAAATCCTCATTGTTCAAAAGCTGACCTGACAAACGCACGAATTTTTCAGTATTGGCAGCTTTGAGATAGGGTGTCGTATACAAGGTCTCATATTCAGTTATATCCCGAAAAATAACGGGTATTCCTGATGCGGCTGCTTCAAGCGGCGCGAGGGGGCAGTTTTCCTGGTAGGAAGGAAGCAAAAAAAGGTCGGCAGCGGCGTACACTTCGGGCATGTCCTCCAGTCAAGGAGTCCTGTGAACCGGATATTTGCCGGTGCCGTCGCTATCCGGTTATTGATCCTTTAAATACCCTCCGTGAAAACACCCCATGGACACCCTCCCGCCCATATAAATTTGGTTTCCGGCATGGCGATCGCCATATCGATAAAATCTTCGACGTTGACTTTGAGCACGAACGAAGAGAAGAAGTCATCCAATACATCTTTGAAAGATTTGGGCGTGACCGTGCGGCTATCCTGCCTACCGTAACTGTTTTGCACTATAAAGGAGCAATGCGTGATGTAGCCAGGGCAATGGGGCTATCCGTTGATACGACCAACAAGTTATCAGACGCTTTTGGGGAGTTCAACGAGGAAGACCTGGACCATATCCTGGAGCGGACACTCGCGTATCTGAAAACACCAGGTGAAAGACGCGATTGCCACCAATGCTGTGTTCGCTGACGGCGATCTTTATCCCGTCGCTTTCAATTTCGAATGGCGTTCAATCGAGCGCATTTGCTAAGGTAGCAATTGTTGAACAAGGCACGAAGCAGGAATACGACTCCCGGGAAAGGTTCGGGAGGCAGATGACGTTCGAATGGTGCGGTGCTTTGTTTTTTGAGAATAGTAATTCGATGCAGATCTATGTTTATGAAGTTGGTTCCTATATCGTTATTAAGACATTCTTTGAAACGTTTTTGGTAAAAATCATTAATTCCATATATTTAGCGATTGATTAATCCCTAATGACCTATCAACCTGGCCTGCACATTATAGCTGAATTTACTTCTTCTCATACGGATCTGCTAAGTTTCAGCAGCGCTTTTCGCGAGTTTTTGAATCAAGAAATTTCCTCTAAAAGTTTGAATAAAGTCGGTGAGGTATACCATGACTTTAATGGCGGTGGCTTTACCGGAGTAGTTTGTCTTACCGAATCACATATTTCCATTCATACCTGGCCGGAATACGGCTTGGCCACTTTTGACGTCTTTCTTTCGAATTTTCAGCAGGTGAATGATGGCAAGGCGCGTGGCATTTATGACCGTGTTCTTGAATTTTATGAGGGTAGTGAACTAAATAAAAATGAGATCAAGCGCTGAAAATGGCAACAGAAAACCTTAAGAGATTTCCTCAGTCACAGCAAGCGACTTGTCCGCACTGTGCTAAACCCGTTACGCTTTATGATCCTGACGGAAGCGAATATGTCATTTGTACCGAGTGTTGGTCGTACCTGCGATGGTATGCGGACAAGAAAATATTGGAAACGCAGCAAACATTACCGGCTATCCAGTACGAACATATTTTAGATCCGGGTACTATTGGCATCATAAACGGTACGGAATACAAGGTGCTGGCCTATATGGAAAAAAAGGAAGCGGGTACCGATTATGAATGGCTTGAGTACATGCTTTGGAGCTATGAAAAAGGATATGCTTTTTTGGCTGTTTATAATGGGCATTGGAGCTTCATAGCCGGTATTGAGCATTTTCCCGAATTGAAAGACGTTATACTGGACGGCAGTTCTGCTTATCTGGGAGATAATGAATATAAAGAATATAACCGTTATACCCCGGTCATCACGGCTTTAAAAGGTGAGTTTGACTGGGACGTCTATGAAGAGCGTATAGGCTCCCGCGAATTTATTTGTCCGCCGTACATGCTTGTTCGTGAGAGGAACAAAAAGAACGAGTCTATAATCGACTGGTATTGGGGTGAATACATCACACCACGAGAGATCGCTGATGGCTTTAAGGTTGGCATAGAAAAATTTCCTGAGCAGGTTGATATAGGTGCAAATCAGCCCAATATAACGCGCATACGCTACAAGCAAATTCTTCGCATCAGTATCTTGGCGGCGATTCTTATGGTGATCTTACAATTATTGTGTGTAATTATAAAACCTCAGCAAACGCTGATGACACATGCTGTATCGTTAATAAGTCCGGCAGTAAAAAAGGATACGACCAAAAAAGATAGTTCCATTTATGCCTCTGCTTTGCCAAATGCCACCTACGAGTTCTTACCTCAGCGCACAGCATCATTCACTATAGAGAATGGGCCAGCGCCTGTTGATCTGTATCTTGCGGCACCTGTAGAAAATAATTGGATGGAATCGACAGTGGAGCTGGTAAGTGAAAAAGACAATCAAACCTGGGACGTGACGAAAGAGATAGAATATTATTCGGGTTATGATGATGAAGGCACCTGGAGCGAAGGGTCAACTAACGGTACCATTACCGTGGATAATATACCATCCGGACGATATCATTTGAATGTATATCCATATGCCGGAACTCAAAGTTTAAACAGCCTCGATTTAAGGGTTACCGCCAATGTTATCTTATGGCAAAATGTATTGATCACCCTATTGGTGCTGATGTTGGCCCCATTGGCGTTTTGGTATTTTCAACGCCGATTTGAAGTAAACAGATGGATGAACAGCGATTTTTCACCATACAATAAAGGAACAAATAACGATGATTAAAAAAATATTGGACGATATCAAGTCCAACTTATGGTATACCTGCGCTGTCGCCGCGTTGCTTATATTCTTCAGCTTCTCTGCTTTTACCGGCGCGAAATTTTTTCCCGATGGAAACATACAGAAGAATGCCGGATACAAAGGTGTAGTACCCCATTCGGGCTATGGCGTAAGGTTCTATCATAAGTAATGCCGTACCATGAATAAAAAGTTTTCTTTACTACTACTTATATCGGTATTTATTATCGCTACCTGCGGCTTGATCTACGAACTTATATCAGGCACGCTCGCAAGTTATTTACTGGGCGATTCTGTAACCCAATTTTCTACCATTATAGGCGTATACCTATTTTCAATGGGACTGGGCTCATGGGTATCCAAGTATTTCGAAAAAAACCTGCTTACCTGGTTCATCAGGATCGAAATATTGGTCGGCCTGGTCGGTGGCACCAGTTCTACTATTCTGTTCTTGGTATTCGAGAACATCAGCTCTTTTCGTATCGTACTATACGGACTTATAGCCTTTACCGGTATACTGGTGGGCCTTGAGATACCATTGCTGATGCGAATCTTGAAAGATCGATTTGAGTTTAAAGAACTGGTGTCCAAGATATTCACTTTTGACTATATCGGTGCATTGATCGCATCACTGGTCTTCCCCTTATTGCTGATCCCCTATCTGGGGCTTATCAAAACAGCCTATTTATTTGGCATGCTGAAT
>JBQCEA010000135.1:0-11843 GCA_051960695.1 Mucilaginibacter sp.
ATGAATGACCTTCCTGAGTCGATCAAAGATATCGTAAAAGGCGGCGGTTCATTAACAGCTCTTCCTATTATTGAAACCCAAGCTGGTGACGTATCTGCTTATATCCCCACCAACGTAATTTCTATTACTGACGGTCAGATATTCTTAGAGTCGAACCTGTTCAACGCAGGTGTACGCCCGGCTATAAACGTAGGTATCTCGGTATCACGTGTGGGTGGTAATGCTCAGATCAAATCAATGAAGAAAGTTGCTGGTACCTTAAAGCTTGACCAGGCACAGTACCGTGAGCTTGAAGCTTTTGCAAAGTTTGGTTCTGACCTTGACGCTGCTACAAAAACCGTATTGGACAAAGGTGCACGTAACGTAGAGATCCTGAAACAAGGCCAGTACTCACCGGTATCTGTTGAAAAGCAGGTAGCTATCGTTTACGCCGGTACCAAAAACCTGATGCGTAACGTACCTGTGAACAAGATCAAAGAATTTGAAAACGAATATACTTCTCAGTTAGAGCTGCGTCACCCGCAAACACTGGCTGCTTTAAAAGCAGGTAAGCTGGATGACGAGATCACAGGCGTACTGGAAACAGTGGCTAAAGAACTGGCAGGTAAATACTAGTTGTTAGTAGCAGTTGCAGTAGCAGGATTTAAACTGCAACTGCTACTGCCTCTTTGCACTTAAAAAGACAAATGGCTAATTTAAAAGAAGTAAGAAACCGGATAGCGTCGGTAACGTCGACCCAGCAGATAACCAAGGCCATGAAAATGGTTTCGGCTGCTAAGTTAAAACGTGCCACTAATGCAATTGTAGAGCTTCGTCCTTATGCTAATAAGCTGAAGGATATGCTGGCCAACCTTTCTGCAAGCCTTGAAGATGGTTCATCGCCCTTTTTGCAGGAGCGCGAGCCTAAGAATGTGCTGATCGTGGTGGTTTCTTCAAACCGTGGTTTGGCAGGTGCTTTCAACATGAATGCAATAAAAACTGCCAATAACCTCATCTCTGAAAAGTATAGCACGCAATTCAGGGCCGGTAATGTTTCTATCATTGGTATTGGTAAAAAATCACAGGAATATTATCAGCGACGCAAATACACTGTTATCGGTGATAACAATGAGCTGTTCAATGAGCTCAACTTCCTGAACGTTTCTAAGATCACTGAAGCGATAATGGAAGGTTTCCTGAAAGGTGAGTTTGACCGTGTTGAAGTGGTTTATAACCAGTTCAAGAATGCAGCCGTACAGATACTAACTACTGAGCAGTTACTGCCTGTGCCAAAATCAGACAAGAAAAAAGTTGATACAAGTCACCAGGTTGATTACATCCTTGAACCTTCGCAGGAAGAGATAGTAGCACAGCTGATCCCTAAAAATATCAAGATCCAGTTATACAAAGCCGTATTAGATTCACACGCTTCTGAGCACGGTGCACGTATGACAGCTATGGATAAAGCTACTGATAACGCAGGCGAATTGCTTAAATCGCTTAAATTATCCTACAACCAGGCGCGTCAGGCAGCTATTACTACCGAGCTTACAGAGATCGTGAGTGGTGCTGCTGCATTATCAAACGGATAAGCCTCACCTAAATCCTCTCTTCTAAAAGAGTCCTCGGGACAAAGAGAAGACTTATAAGTATAAATTATACAAAGGCTCCTTGCAAAAGGGGCCTTTTGTGCGTTGTCGTTTTATCCATAGAACTCATTTAAAGAGTTAGATTCTTCGTTGCCCTAAGAATGACAGGGAAGTTAGAATTAAAAGAACAGAATTCGTAAACTGAAATAATATGAAAGTATTTCATGTTATTTCAGTAAACATTTTTATTTTTGTCCAAAATCATTAATCCTTAATAAAATGAACAGAACAGAGGAAGCAAATTCAGAGAAGCATTATATTTTGATCGTTGTATCGGTTTTTGTGATCTTATTTGGTATATATTTTCGTTTTGCATGTCCTGAGGGTTCAGGGCATCCTTTTGTTTACAACTGCATTGCCAATATTATATTGGTTAGCGGTGTTATTCTCGCCCTTAAGGCTATCTTCGCTATTCTGAAATAAGTTACTTTTAAAGTATATATAAAAAGAGCGTGCTGTTTTTTGCAGGACGCTCTTTTTGTTAGCCAACTTTCAATTGTTATCCTATTTCGGCCGGTATTTCGAGCCATTCAATATTTTTTGTGCATCAGGTTCTTTCATTAACTGTTGTAAGGTAACTTCCGGATGCTTTTCCATATAGTGCCTTACAATTTGCCAGCCTGTCCACACGCCCAGTTTAGGCGCTGAATCGTTCTTTTCTCCTAAGCCTGGAGTAAATGGGGCTTCTCCGAAGTATTTCTGTATTTTCTCCCAGTCGGTTTCATACAACAGGTTCTCTTCCAGGAAATAACCCCATATCTGCGGTTCAAAATGGTTGCACCAATCGATCTGTTTGGCAGTATAGCCAATTTTCACCGAATCCGGAACGTTAGGCAGCATGCGGTCCATGAAGTATAATATCTTGCCGTTATAAACCATTTTAGACAGGGCAGACTTATCATTGTCGCTCTCAGGGAACATATCTTCACGAGCGATAACTTCAACCGTACGGGGTGCAATATATTCAGGCGTAAACCTGCGCGACTCATAATGTGGTATCGTCTGCATCAGTGCAGGATAAAACCTTGAATTTGCTCCGAGGAACATATCCAGGCCAATTGCAAGGTAGCCATCGCCCAGGGAAGTTTGTAATTGGAATCCCGAAAAATAGGCGTATACCTTCGGTAACTGTTTTTGGGGATAATAATATTTGATGTGCTTAAAGGCATCCGTTATGTCTTCAGTGGGCTTATCCATATTGGGATAAACTGAATCCACATCATGCTTCAGGTCGCGATATGATTGCGAGTTAAGTATATCACGTAAGGTTTTAAAATAATTAGTATCCTGCACGCTACCCGCAGTTATTATGCGCTCGATGAAGTCGCGGTAAAAAGCGCCGTACTTTTTTTGCATATAGGCTGCCTGCTGCGCCATTGGTTTGGTGCGCATCGCATCCAGGTCATGGTCAAAGCGCTCGATCTTAACGTTGACATTAATATTACTTACATCAACATCTTTTGACCGGTGGCAGGCTGTCAGTATTAAACCCGTGAGAAAAATTAGGTAAATTTGTTTTGTTTTGCGGGAGTTGGGAACCATTTTTGTTGTTTTAGCAAAATTATAGTTTTAACTCACATTAGCGCAAGCAATTTAACATCATCCACTATATATGAAGATCGCACTGGCACAACTTAATTATCATATAGGCAACTTCGAATCGAATACCGCCAAAATTATCGATCATATCCGGCTAACCAAAGAGCAAGGAGCCGACCTGGTGGTTTTTGCTGAATTGTGCGTTTGCGGTTATCCTTCGCGCGATTTCCTGGAATTTAAGGAGTTTATCGGCCTTTGTGAAGATGCTGCTAAAAAGATAGCCGCCGAGTGCCAGGGTATTGCCTGCATTATAGGCCTGCCTACTTATAACAATCGCCCGGCAGGTAAGGACTTAAACAACTCCGCTTATTTTATCGAGAATGGTGAGGTTAAGGCTATTGTGAATAAGGCATTGTTGCCTAACTATGACATATTCGATGAATACCGATACTTTGAACCGGCAACAACTTTTAAATGTATCGATTTTAAAGGGCATAGGATAGCGCTCACCATCTGCGAAGATCTTTGGAATACAATCGAAAACCCGTTATATGCGACACGGCCAATGGATGTGCTGATCCAGGAAAAGCCAGATGTGATGATCAATATTGCGGCATCGCCATTTGCTTATAATCATGATGAAGAGCGTATTGATATATTAGGGGATAATGCCAGCCGGTATCAGTTGCCACTTTTCTACGTGAACCATGTGGGTGCCCAAACGGAGTTGATATTCGACGGTGGCTCACTGGTGTTTGACAGCGCAGGAAAAGTAATTGACGAATTACCTTATTTTGAAGAAAGTGTAGCTTATTATACGCTTGAAGATAAGTCAACGATCAGGCTGCATCAGCCTCCTACGGTACAGATTACCAGGCAAAGTAATATTGAGCAGATACACCAGGCATTGGTACTGGGCATCAGAGATTATTTCTACAAATCAGGGTTCAAAAGTGCGACCCTGGGTTTATCTGGAGGGATAGATTCAGCGGTGGTATGTGCATTAGCCTGCGAGGCGCTTGGCCCGCAAAATGTTATGGCCGTGTTGCTGCCCTCACGTTTCTCAAGCGACCACTCTTTAAAGGATGCTGAAGACCTGGTAAAGAATTTGGGCTGTAAACACGAGATCATTGCAATAAGGCATATCACTGAAGCATTTGAAACAGCGCTTCATCCGCAATTCAATAATTTGCCATTTAATATTGCTGAAGAAAACATCCAATCGCGTAGTCGTGCCGTATTACTAATGGCAATGTGCAATAAATTTGGCTATATACTATTAAATACATCCAATAAGAGTGAAGCAGCGGTTGGGTATGGCACTTTGTACGGTGATATGTGCGGTGGTATTTCGGTTATTGGGGATGTGTACAAAACGCAGGTTTTTGAGCTGGCGCGGCACCTGAACCGTGAAAGGGAGATCATCCCGGTCAATACCATTGTTAAGCCACCATCAGCTGAATTGCGCCCTGACCAAAAGGACACTGATTCATTGCCGGAATATGATATTTTGGATCCAATTTTGATGGAATATATTGAAAACCGGTGTTCATCAGGCGAGATCATTAAGATGGGTTACGATGAACATACTGTACGCCGAGTGTTGCGTTTGGTTAATATCGCCGAGCATAAGCGCTATCAAACACCGCCTATATTAAGGGTATCCCCTAAAGCATTTGGCATGGGCAGGCGTATGCCGATAGTGGGTAAATATTTATCATAAAAATTGAATTTTGGAATTAAACCTTTTTATACTAAGGATAGTCTAATCAAAATATAAAGGAACAATAACCATGAAAACCTCATTCTACCTGGCGCTTCTGACCTTATTCATCGCCGGGTTAACATCATGCAGTAGTTATAATTATTATACGGCTGGTCTCAACAAGACCAATATGAGCCAATACCGTTCATTTGCCTGGCTGCCTCCGCAAGAGCAGGCTAATTCAAACCGGGTCAATTCAGCAGTTGATCTCAAGATCAAGGACGCTGCCGTCGCGTCGTTAAGCTCTAAAGGTTTGAGGTTAAGGACAAACAACCCTGACCTGCTTGTAACTTATACAGCAACCGTAGGCCGTGGTTCAAAAACAGTCTATACGCCCACTTACTATGGCACAGGAGTTTACCCTGGCTGGGGTTGGGGCTGGGGATGGGCATACCGTCCGTATTATTATGGTGCCCCATTTGTTTACTACGGTGGTGATACCGCGACAGGTAAAGAACATTATAAAGAAGGGACTATTATTATCGACCTGATCGATACTCATACCAAACGCGTTGTATGGCGCGGGTATGGCGTAGGCGAGGTTCATAAAAGCCCGCAAAAGAACATTGATGATCTGCCAAAGGTTGTTGATGGTATCATCGGCCAATTGCAGCTTGCTCCACCGGCAAGGTCTTAATAAATTCTATATTGTTTTAATTATCCCTGCTGGATACGTGGCGGGGATTTCTGTTTAAAGAGTAACTAACCGGTCTATAGCTTTACAAATTTGCTTTTACCGATGAGTTTGTCGTTTTTAGTGTCCCGGACCTGTATGAAATATAAGCCCGGCTGAAGATCGTCAGTATTGCCTTTCCATTGTGCATTAGCTGATGTTACAGCTTTAACCAATACGCCTGAACTGTTCGTAAACCTGATCTCGTATTCAGCCATGTCAGATGCCTGGGCAGAAATAGCCAGGTTAATGGTTGTGTTTACAGGATTAGGATAAACACGAACACTTATTCTTGGGTTATCGTCATAATTTATTCCGACGGTTTGCGAATAGGTTATGACCCCGTCTATATCCTTTTGTTTAAGCCGGTATATATTTCTTCCGGCAGGGTTAATATCGGTAAAAGTATAATGGCCCATTCCGGAACCTTGTAAGCTGTCCAAAATAGTATAGTTCTGTCCGTTATCAATGCTTCTTTCAATACTGAAGCCGGTATAATTACCTTCATTTAAGGTTTGCCAGGCTAATGTTACCTGTCTTTGTCCCTGAACTTCAGTGGCCGTAAAGCTTAATAACTGGTAAGCAAACGCCGGATTTTGCCTGATGACCAATACAAAGCGGTTTGTGCCAAAGCTGGCGGTGTCAGTTTTAGATATGCTGAAATGGTAAAGATTATTTTTCCGCATGTTCACGGAGTCTTTTTGATATTTGTCGATGAGCCACACATCAAACAATGGCGGAATATTTGCCATTGTCGTCATGTCAAAAGAATAACTTCCGCTTGATTTGGCTTCCGCGTCTAATTGTATTTCTTCAGCTGTTTTTTGTGGAAAAGGGATAGTATTAATGGCAAGAGGTATACCATCCTGTGATATACAGTTGAGGTTAACGTTCCCGAAGCCCCGAAAGTATTCAGCGTCTTCCCCTACAACATAATCCAGGCTCGCACCGTTTTCAAACCTTATCAGTATATTTTCATAATTAGATGAGTTCCCATCCCGCTGCAATTGCAAGCGCATGTATGGGTCGTAGGATTGTTCCGTCTGCTGGCGGGCTGCAGCATTAGCCGATAGTATTGTAAGAGATAGGGCGATGCAGCTTAGCAGGATGACTTTGTAAAAAAGGTTCATTGCATTATTGGGCGCATATATTAACCTTCGCCTATAACAAAAATAATTAATTAATATTTAATTTTTACTTTTTATGCAATGAATGGGATGCTTTTTGAATAAAAAAGTTGCTGTTTTTCAGTGACTTGTACAAATGCTAATTTAGGTAAATGTTGTATACTATTGTATTATATTAACTTATGAGAAATTTGGCTAATTAAAGTTTTATAAATTTTGTTTCACCAACAACGCTATCAGTTTTGCTGTTTAATACCCTTATCAGGTAGATACCCGGTTGCAGATATCCCATGTTACCTTGCCATGAAGCTTGTGATGATGTTGTTTCTTTAACAACCAGGCCCGAACTATTGATCACTTTTATATCAAATGAAGCATTGCCTGCAGTCGGAGCGTTGATAGCGAGATTAATACTGGAGGTAACCGGGTTGGGGAAAACGCTTAATAAATTACCTTTTATATTATTCCCCAGATCAGTAAAAAATATCGAAACCGGTTTTGAATAAGTAATTGTACCATTTACGTCCTGCTGCTGCAATCGATAAATGTTTTGCCCGTTAACAGGTTTATTGTCTGTTAAGCTGTAATTGCCTGCGCCGGTGGCGGTAAGACCGCCTATAACATTAAAGGTTGTGCCGTTATCAGTACTTTTTTGAACCGTAAAATTAGTGTAATTCCCTTCATTGGCTGTTGTCCAAACGGTTTGTACCTGCCTGGCATTAGTTGCCTTGGTGGCATTGAAACTGATCAGTTTATAAGCATAGGCGGCATTTTGACGTAGCACTAAACTAAATCTGTGCGGTCCATAAGTATTAGTGTCGCGTCGGGCGATATTAAAACTATATGTTCTATTTTGGCGCATGTTTACAGAATCGCCTGTATACTTATCCATCAGCCATACATCATATAGTTGCGGAATGGAAACTATATCTTTTAACGTTATTTTATAGGGACCGTCGGCGTTGGCATTTACACTTAAAGCTATAATTTCAGGCTGTAATTTAGGTAGCGGAATTACGTTAATTGCCAGGTTTACATGATCATTTGATATGCTGGATATGCTAACTGCACCAAATCCTGCCTTGTAAGGTGCATCCAATTTTTCTGTATAATTTGTTGTTGCCTCACTGTTGAACCTGAACATAGTTTCATCTGAATTTACAGAATCCTTGTAAAGCTTCAGGTGCAAATATTGATTGTTGGCCGTATTCACAGGTACGCCAAGCAAAAGATTGGGCCCTGTAACCTGTGAAGTTGTTTTTGCTGATTCATTAAAGATCAGTTGTGGGTTGGAACCGCTTGCCTTTACAAAAAAGCCCTGGCCGCTGGATATGATGTTAGTGGCATTGTTAGTACCAACTCCGCCTGTATTGGCAAAATAGACGCCGTAATTTTTGCTTACAGGATCCAGCGTATAAATGGCCCCATCTAAACCATAACCATAGATTCCGGTGGTAGTTGAACTTGATTGAAAAGTATCCCAGTCTATATTACTTGGATAGGGGTTACCCGCAAGATTATATCCCAGTGCACCGGCATTACCGGTTACACTGCTGTCATCCAGGTATGGAGATGTTGGCGTATACCAGTCTTTAAAAGTAATTTGCCCCATATTCGGTGTTCCGGTAGCAGTAAATGTCACGCTTTCAGCACTTGTGGTCGACAAGTATTTCTGAGAAAGGTTAGTCGTTCTGTCGCCCCTGAAGAAGAACAAGAATCCATTCCCTACAGGTACATTATAAGTTGTTGACCCACCGTTTAAATACAAGTTATAACTGGGCGAATTATTAATCTTGGTTATACCCCAGAAGTTGCCGCTTGTGAACGTGGCATTAGAAACAGCCTGATCCTGGCGGAACAGGTAAAGTGTAGGGTTATTACCACCTGTTGATACATCAAAACCGCCCGCTGCCATTGTTGTTGAGGTAACCAGGGCCGATGCTTTGATGTAGTCAAAGCCATAAATATTATTGCTGTTGGCAGTGCCTGTATAAACAGGACATGAAACTAAACGATATCCCCGGTAAGTATTACTTCCTCCTGTAAAATAGCGCTGAACGCTTAATGTGCCATTAAAGGCAGTACTGCTGCTTAATGGTCCTATAGAAGCCGAGCCTGTTGCATCTGATGCTAGTGTAAAGCTGCCGCTAAGGCTGTTGGTAAGTGTTCCGTTTATGGTTAAAACGGCTTCAGGTTGAAAATATACTGACCCGCTGCCTGTTATAGTTGGTGATGCACCGCTGTTAACGGTAATTCCCCCGCTTACTGTAAGCGTAGAAGATGTAATAGTTAAAGTAAGGTTCGTTTTATTACCAATAGTTATTGAATTAGCTGTTACGTTTCCGGATATAGTAGGCTGATTAGTAAAAGTATTGCTGACGCCTATTTGCACAGCGTCATTTGCTGTTGGGACACTAAATGAACTCCAGTTCCAGCTTGTATTCCAACTGGTGCTGATCCAGCCTGTCCAATAGATCGTTGTTCCGCAAGCAATGCTTATGGTTGTACTTGCACTTCCAGAACTGTTATAGGCGGTAATGGTATATGTTGTGGCTGATTGCGTGCTGGAAGGTGTTCCCGATATGGTGCCTGTTGTGCCATCAAAACTCAGTCCGGATGGTAATGTAGGACTGATCTGATATCCAGTAAGTGTAATTTGGCGGCAAGTGGAATTTGTAGTTCTGTCATCACCTATATATAGATTGCCCGCACCGTCTGAAACGATGGCATAAGGGCTATAAAATTCTGCCGAGGTTCCGGTGCCGTCCAATTCAGCACGTGTACCGCTGCCTGCTAATGTTGTAACAACTGCACCACTGGTAGTTATCATTCTCACCAGGTTGTTACCTTCATCGGCCACATATAAATTGCCAAATTGGTCAATGGTTATTCCCCATGGTGTTTTAAAGCGTGCAGCTGTGCCTGTACCATTAGTACTACCTGTAGTGCTGCTTTTTCCAGCAAAAGTTGTAACAGCATAAGGTGATGTTGTGCTGATCTGCCTGATGGTGCTGCCGCCATTATCTGCTACATACAAGTAAGCTGAACCATCATAAACTATACCAGCCGGGCCGTTAAACTTCGCCGATGTACCGGTTGTATTGTCAGATTCTGATGCTGTTCCTGTACCGGCAATGGTAACCACCGCATAGGGGGCGGTTGTACTTACCCTGCGTATTTTATTGCCGCCATTGTCCGCGACATACAGGTAGGCTGAGCCGTCATAAGTGATACCGGCCGGACCGTTAAACTTGGCAGAGGTACCTGTTGTATTGTCAGATTCTGAAGTGGCGCCAGTTCCTGCAATTGTAACCACTGCATAAGGTGCAGTAGTGCTTATCCTCCGTATTTTATTTCCGCCATTGTCTGTTACATATAAATAACCGGCACCATCATAAACAATGCCTGAAGGGTTAGTAAAACGTGCACTGGTGCCAGTAGTATTATCGGTTTCGCCTGTTGTACTTAACCTACCTGCTATCAGGGTTGTTGTTCCTGTTGATGCGTTGATCATGTAAATCACATCAGCATTGTTGTCGGCTTCATAGATAGTACCCGCTCCGTCTGTGGTCAATCCTTGAGGATTATTCAAAACGCCTGTTGTTGGACTAAGCGTAGTCACTGCCGAATATGTGTTAGCAGGTACGGTACCGCCGGTATTCGTCGGCGTTAAAGGAGTTATGGCCGTACCCGAGGTAAAAATATTAGTTGATGGGTTGTAGGAAATGTTGGGTACCTGTGCAGAAGCACATACAACCGATAAAATTAGAATAGGTGTAATACCCAGATACTTAATCAGGCGTCTCAAAATTGCAATAGTTTAGTAACCGGACCCGAAAATAACAATTTAAACGAATATTTTTTTCGTCTTAATATCGGCTTATAGATTTATAAGAAAGTTTATCTGCTTGAATAATAGTTAATTGTTTCGCTTATGTTAATAACGGGCTTGGTTTATGATAATATTAGTTAATATATATAGTTTTAATTAATATCTGAAATAATATTTTCATATTAAGCAACACTGAACCTATGCTACAATTGATGTAACAAAATCAGTAATTGTTAAGATGTTGAAAAAATAATGTCCCTTCTGCTCCGGAGGCTTGCCCGAAAATGGCTTATAACTTCACAAACTTGGTATTTCCTATCAGTGAGTTATCTTTATAATTTAGAACTTTAACGATATATATTCCTGGCAGCAGGTCATTTACAGACGACTGCCAGCTTGGTTGCGATGATGTAACTTGTTTAACCACAAGGCCGGTACTATTACTGATCTCTATGCTATACAGGTAGGCCGGCTTTTCGGTTGTGATGGTTAGGTTAAGTGTGCTTTTAACCGGGTTAGGGTACACACTGATATTACTCGCCATCAGGTTGCCGCTAAGGTTTGAAAAAGAGATCTTTACAGCTTTGGAATAAGTAACGCTGTCGTCAATATCTTGTTGCTGAAGACGATAAATGTTTTGGTCTGCCGGGTTCTTGTCGACCAGGCTATAAGAACTTTGCCCACTCGATGTCAGGCTGCCTATTACCTGGTAGGTTTTACCAGTGTCTGTACTGCGCTCAACAGCGAAATTTGTATAATTTTCTTCATTCTTTGCCGTCCAAACTACCTGTACCTGTTTAGGATTAGCTGGTGTGCCCGTTACCTTACTTGCGTTGAAGCTAAGCAATTGATAGGCATGATCAGGGTTTTGACTCATAACCAGGCTAAAACGTTTTGAGCCAAAGGTATTGGTGTCACTTCTAACTACATCAAAACTGTAGGTAGGTTTTTGGCGCATGTTAACGCTATCTTTCCGGTAAGCATCTTTAAGCCATATATCATACAACTGCGGTATGCCTGCGATGTCATCAAGCCTCAGCGAATATGTGCCGTCTGTGGTTGCGCTTACCGATAATGCGATAGATTCGCTGGATTTTGGTAAAGGTTGTGTATTAATGGCAAGGTTAACTTTATCGCTCGACATACTCGATAAGCTAACTAAGCCCATGCCTTGTCTATAAGGGGCATCTTTTTCAAGACTGTATTTTGTACTTACGCCGGTACTGAAGACAATCGTGCTCTCATCTCTGTTAACTGTGTCTTTTGTAAGTTTAAGACG
>JBQCEA010000136.1:0-2688 GCA_051960695.1 Mucilaginibacter sp.
CGGGAATTTTGATCCGAGCTTATCTACCATTTTAGATTCATCAACCAGGATATAATTTACCGGGCTCGAGCTGATCATTATTTTTTCCTTGAACATTGCTCCTCCCCGGCCTTTGATCAGGCTGCGGTTAGGATCAACTTCATCAGCACCATCAAATAGCCAGTCGGGCCTATGATCATATAAACTGGTGGTTGGAATTCCCAGCTTGCCACACATCAATGATATTTCAATGGATGTTGGAATAGCTTTAATATTCAACCGCTCTTCTTTGACTTTCTTCGCGATAGCCAGTAGTGCCATGTAGGATGTTGAGCCAGAGCCTACACCCAAAACATCACCGTCCTTTACCTTTTTTGCGATCTCATCAGCTACCTTTTGCTTGCCCTCTATATTAATAATGGTATCAGACCACGAAAGGTTTGTGATTATATCGCTTTGCCAATTCATTTCTATTCGATATGAGATATGAGATGTGAGATTTTAGATTTTAGATTTCAAATATGAGATTCAAACGGCATTTCCTATCTCACATCTCATATCTCACGTCTCAAATCTATTTAATAAGTGCTTTTGCTTTTGCAATTATGTTATCAACCGTAAAGCCGAACTCTTTGAACAATTCTTCAGCCGGTGCCGATTCGCCGAAAGTATGCATAGCAATAATGTCGCCTTCATCGGTCACGTATTTATGCCAGCCCAGTGGCGAGCCTGCTTCAACAGCCAAACGTTTTCTAACCGATTTAGGAAATACCTTTTCTTTGTAATCAGCAGATTGTTTTTCAAACAATTCCCATGAAGGCATACTTACAACGCGGGCTTTGATGCCTTCAGCTTTCAGTTTTTCCTGGGCCTGCAATATTAAAGTAACTTCAGAGCCTGTTGCCATCAAAATCACATCCGGAGTACCTTCACAATCCGACAGGATATAAGCGCCTTTTTCAAGTTCAGTTGCTTTAGTGTATTTATCCTGATCGATGATCGGCAATCCCTGACGGGTGAACACTAATACAACCGGCCCATCTTTATGTTCCAGCGCTACCCGCCATGCTTGTGCGGTTTCGTTCGCATCAGCTGGCCGAATAACCATCGTATTTGGGATTGAACGCAAAGAGATCAGCTGCTCAATTGGCTGGTGGGTGGTTCCGTCTTCGCCTAAACCTATACTATCGTGTGTGTAAACGAATATCGGGCGTATTTTCATGATGGCTGCCAAACGGATCGGTGGGCGCATATATTCAGAGAATATAAGGAATGTAGCGCCGAAAGGAATGATCCCTTTGGTTAAAGCCATGCCATTTAAGGCCGAACCCATTCCGTGTTCGCGGATACCAAAGTGGAAATTGCGGCCGTGCCTGTGTTCAACAGTGAAAGAATCATAATCTTTCAGTAAGGTATCGGTTGATGGGGCAAGGTCGGCTGAACCGCCTATCAGGTTAGGTAATTTTGAAGCAATTGCATTTAATACCTTGCCTGAAGCCTGACGGGTAGCCATTTTTTTATCTTCTGCTTTAAATACCGGAAGGTCACTATCCCAGCCTTTTGGTAACTCGCCGCTTGCAGCTAATTCATATTCTGCAGCCAGCTCAGGGAACTTTTCTTTATATGATTTAAATAATTCGTTCCATTTCTGCTCAGTTGAAGCGCCTTTCTCACCGCAAGCACGATAATACTTTAATACCTCATCCGGAACAACAAATGATTGTTCAGGATCGAACCCAAAGAATTTTTTAACCAGCTTTACTTCATCGGCACCAAGTGGTGAACCGTGTGCACCGGCAGTATCTACCTTATTTGGGCTACCATAAGCAATGTGTGAACGAACCTTGATCAATGAAGGCTTGCTAACCTCAACTTTTGCATTATTGATAGCATTTGAAAGCGCATTAATATCATTGGCATCAGCTACCTCCTGCACGTGCCAGCCATATGCTCTGAAACGGGCGGCCACATCTTCATTAAAGGTTATATCAGTATCACCTTCAATAGAGATATGGTTATCGTCATATATATAAATAATATTACCTAACTCCAGGTGGCCGGCTAACGAAGCCGCTTCTGATGCAACGCCTTCCATCAGGTCGCCGTCACTGCAAATAGAATATATCTTGTAGTTAAAAAGATCAAAACCAGGTTTATTATACCGTGCAGCCAGGTATTTTTGGGCAATGGCAAAACCAACACCATTGGCAAAACCCTGTCCAAGCGGACCGGTAGTTACCTCTATGCCATCCAACAGGCCATATTCAGGGTGGCCTGCAGTTTTGCTATGCAATTGCCTGAAATTTTTGATATCGTCAAGCGTAATATCATAGCCCGTCAGATAAAGAAAGCTATATTGAAACATACAGGCATGGCCTGCTGATAGAATAAACCTATCCCGGTTTGCCCAATGCGAATTTTTGGGATTGTAATTTAAAAATTGCGACCAAAGCACGTGTCCTACCGGCGCTAAAGCCATAGGTGTACCCGGGTGACCAGAATTAGCTTTTTGTACAGCATCTGCCGAAAGTACCCTTACGGTATCAATTGCCAATTGCTCGATGTTCTTGGAGTCTGTGTTCATATAATCAAATTGTTGTAAGCAAATTATTGTATTTCAGTTGGAACAGAAGTTATTACAGTATCTTTTTTCTGTTGTAACCACAAACGGGCACCGCCTTTTATTCCTTCCTGGTTGGTTACGATCTT
>JBQCEA010000137.1:0-3362 GCA_051960695.1 Mucilaginibacter sp.
CGTAAAGTACTGGGCGCTACAGTCATCAATCTTTGGAGTATGTTGTCGAAAGATTTTGTAGTGCTGGTTTTACTGTCACAGTTTATCGCGTTCCCGGCAGCCTGGTATTTTATGAACAAGTGGCTGCAGCATTATCATTACCGCGCCAATATTTCATGGTGGATCTTTGCTTCAACAGCCGTAGGGGCACTTATGATAACATTAATTACCGTTAGTTACCAAAGTATTAAAGCCGCATTGACAAATCCGGTGAAAAGTTTGAGGTCAGAATAGCAATAAAAAGTGGCAGCAGCAGTGTGCACTGCAAAATAAAATATTAAAAGTCTTTCCACTACCCAAAGGACTCCCTTGGGGAAGAGGGATTTAGAGTGAGCTTATTAATAAAATTGAACAATGGAGATTAAATTATCCATTCAAAACCGCACACGATTGTATCAAAAGCAGACAGTCAAATAAACACACAGCTAACTATATAGCTGATAATCAGCATAATTTGTAATGGCATAGGCTTTGGACAATTTAAGATGTCAATAAAAGTAACTATCTTAAAAGATCAAACATCAAATGCCTTATGATACTGAATTACTTTAAAATAGCCTGGCGTAACCTTAACAAACACAAGCTTTTTTCGCTGGTAAATATATGCGGACTGGCCATTGGCGTAGCTGCATTCTGGGTCATAGCTTTATATGTTACCGATGAACTTAGTTATGATCGTTATAACCAAAAAGCTGATCGCATTTTTCGGGTGGTTCAGCATGGCAAATGGAACACCGGGAGCTTCGACCTGGCCATTACCTCTGCACCTTATGCCCCTACCCTAAAGGCCGATTATCCCGAAGTAGAGGATGCTACGCGCATAGATTTGGAAGGCGGTGGTAAGATCATCTATAACGAAAAGCAGATGATGGTTCCGGATATTTCATTTGCAGATCACAGTATATTCAACATATTCACTTATCATTTTCTGGATGGCGATCCGCAGTCTGCCTTATTAAAGCCGCATTCAATCGTTTTGACTAAAACGCTCGCGCTTACAATTTTTGGTGATGTATCCTCAGCAGTTGGCAAAACCATCTACTTTGACAAAAACGATCCGGTTACGGTTACGGGAATCATTGACGATGTGCCGGTAAACTCTCATTTTAAGTTCAGTGCATTACGCTCATTTGATGCCAATTATACCGAAAAGTGGGCTAATGCGCATCTGTATACTTATGTGCTGCTAAAGAACCGTAATGATTATAAGAAAATCGAAGCCGCATCGCCTGAATTCTATAACAAATACCTGAAGACCGAACTGGCTAATATTAATTATCGACTGGAGTTACAGCCGCTCACTTCTATCCACCTGCACTCTAACCTGCAGTTCGAAATGGGGAACAATGGCAGTATCACCTATGTTTATGTTTTTAGCATTGTTGCTTTATTGATCTTATGCATTGCAGTGATCAATTATGTTAATCTTACAACCGCGCGCTCAGTTGTCCGGATCAAAGAGATCGGTATCCGGAAAGTGATCGGTTCGGGACGTAAGCAATTGATGCTGATGTTTTTTTCGGAATCGGTCCTGTTTACAATCCTGGCTACAACCATTGGCATTGTACTTGTTCAGTTCGCGTTGCCTTATTTTAACCATCTTTCCGGCAAGTCATTGGATATATGGCAATTTGGGATTGCGAGATCTTTATTTCTCTTTACTGGATTTGCCGTTATTGCCGGCCTGGTCAGTGGCATTTACCCGGCACTGTTCTTATCAGGATTCCATACTATCCCGGCTATGAAAGGCCAGTTAGGTAACCAATCCTCCACTATCTTGTTCAGAAAATCATTGGTAACCTTTCAATTCGTCATTACCATTGTGATGATCGTAGGTTCATGTGTTATTTACCAGCAATTGCATTATGTAATGAATAAAGACATGGGCTTTAACAAATCACAGATGCTCACTTTTCATATTCATAGCAAGGCGGTACGCGCTCAAACCGAAGCTTTAAAAGCTCAGCTATTACAAAGTCCGTTGATAGAAAGCGCCGCAGCTGCAGGTAATCCGATTGGAAACAACGACATTGGCGAAACTGCCTTTAATATTGGCGCTGACGGCAAAGCAGCACCTGATACCAAAGTAGTTGAGCAATTGATAGTGGATGAAGATTTTATCCCGGCTATGCAGATCAAACTATTGCAGGGCCGTAATTTTCAAAAGGGCGTTGCGGATTCTGCTCAAAATGCCATTATTGTTAATCAAACCCTGGTGAACGAACTTGGATGGAAAGATCCTGTAGGCATGCGCGTACGTACCGGTGTAGAAAACGGAAAAATACAGTTTTCAACCATTGTAGGTGTCATAAAGGATTTCAATACTTACTCGCTGCAACACGCGATCACGCCAATGGAGTTAGTTTTGCCCCAAACTGCCAACGATAAAGACAATCTGTACGTTCGGCTAAGTAGCAAAAATGTACCGGCTGCATTAGAGTACTTAAAAACCGTTTACAGCAAGTTCGACCCTGAAAACAAAGTAGATTATCATTTCCTCGACCAGAATTTTGCCAACCAATATCAAACCGAACAAAAGCAAGGCAATTTGTTGCTTATTTTCACCATACTGGCAATCAGCATTGCATGTTTAGGCTTATTTGGCCTGGTTACCTTTACAGCACAGCAACGTGTAAAAGAGATCGGTATCAGGAAGGTTCTTGGAGCAAGCATCAGCAGCATTGTTGCCTTATTGAGTAGGGAACTGGTTTACCTGGTATTACTGGCCACTGTAATTGCTGCGCCAGTCGCCTGGTTTGCCATGAACAAATGGCTGCAAAGTTTTGCTTACCGTATTGATGTACATTGGTGGGTATTTATTGCTGCCGGATTTGTTGCTATCCTGATCGCTTTCCTGACCATTAGCATCCGTTCTGTAAAAGCAGCGCTGGCTAATCCTGTACGCAGCTTGCGTTCAGAATAAATTAGAGATCAGACATAAAAAGTCCTCTTCCGAAAAGAAAAGGACTTTTTTATTTAGAGTTTTATACCTATTCAACAACAAGTGTTTCTATCGAGTGTGGTTCACTGGTTATTTTAGTGGCCTGTCCTTTTATCCATAAAAAGTAATCGATCTTCTCGTCGTTTTTATTCATAACTACCACGGCTATTTTGCCATCAGGGTTTTGATAAGCAGTAGTTAACAGTTTGTCGCGGCTTGCTGAGCAGGCTATACGTTTAGCGCCGGGTTTGATGAATTTTGAGAAATGGCCGATATAATAATACGCATTGGTATAAATGAGCTTGCCTGTTTTAGTATCGGCGTGCACTGGTGCAAAGCAGAAATTACCTACGTGGTTAGGGCCGCCCTGCTCATCCAATAA
>JBQCEA010000138.1:0-4301 GCA_051960695.1 Mucilaginibacter sp.
AAATTAGCCGAGTAGAACAAATATCCATCCCTGGATATATTTAATCCATAATTCTTTCCTGTTGTCAATGTTGCCAGGAAATCGCCCAGATCAGCGGAACTGTAATCTTCGTAAACAGGCTTATTCCTTTCCAGATCGATGATTTCTACAGCAGCTTCAAGTGGCTGTTTAGTCACGGCATCATGCACCGTACCTTTTACATAAGTAACCTCATGCGGTCGAAGGGAGGGCGGTAGCTCGAAGGTATAAATATCAAATCCTCCTTCGCCGTTCAATTTGTTGGATGCGAAGAATGCATAAGAGCCATTCGCAGTTAACGATAATCCATTTTCATCACCACTTGAATTGATCGGGTAACCTAAATTAACCGGTTTTTGCCATTTACCATCCTTTCCTAAACGGCTCACAAACAAGTCCATGCCACCTAATCCCGGCCAACCATTCGAACAGAAATATAAAGTGCTGTCATCAGGGTGTATAAATGGCGATTGCTCATCCATTGATGTATTAATAGTGGGCCCTAAGTTCTCAGGATCAGACCAGCCTTTTTCAGTTAAGGTCGATTTCCAAATGTCATAACCACCATAGCCACCTTTACGGTTCTTACAAAATATAATGTACGACCATCAGAGCTGATCGACGGCTGCGATTCCCAGCCTGTAGTATTTACCGGCGGGCTAATATCAAATGGCTTACCCCAATCATCGCCTTTCTTTTGCGAAATATAAATATCGCATCTGCCTAAACCATCTGGCCTGTTACAACCAGTAAAAAACAGTACTTTGCCGTCCTGGGTTATAGATTGTGCCCCTTCGTTGTATTGGGGCGTGTTGATCTGATCGCTTAAATAAGTTGCCTTTTGCCACCTGCCATTAACTTTTATACTCTTATAAAAGTCTTCGTTATTATTGATCTTCCGGGTGAAAATAATGGTGCTTTCATCAGCAGTGACAGTAGGCAAGTACTCGTCATCAGCTGTATTGATCTCTTGCCCCATATTGATCGGCTTAAACGGAACGGGATGCTGTATAGCTTCAATACTGAATTTACAGTCATTAAGGAATTTTTCCGCGATATATTTAGTTTGACCCTGAATGTTAGGATACGCCAGGTATTTTTCCAGGTGTTGTTGAGCCTGAAGATATTGAGCATCATGCACCTCGCAATCGCCAAGCTTATAATAAATTGAGCGGTTAAACTCCGGGTTAATCGCGATCACCTTTCGGTACTGTTCAATAGCATCCTTATATTTCCATCGTGCTCTATAAACATCAGCAAGCAAGGCATGTGCTTCGATAAAATTAGCGTCTTCCTTAATTGCTTTTTGCAGATGATCAATAACATCATCATAAAGCCTGTCGTCAAGGCTTTGGTTAGCCAGGGCGTACTGTTTTATGGCCTCCTTACTGGTGGTTGAAAGTTGCCTTTCCTGAGCGCTTAATACTGAAACAGATAAAAAAAATAGTATAGAAAGGAAAAAAACTTTCATTCTAAGTAATACGATATTTGCTTACCGAAGTTACGGGTTTTAGGGGATATTTAAATATTTATGGGTCTGTAACGATATTTCCCATTGAGGGTTATTCATCACGTAATCCACAATAAGGGGCGTCATTTCTTTAGCCCTTGACCATTCAGGCTGCAGGTATAATTTACATCCAGGCGATACCATTTTGGCATGCTCTTCAGCCCAGGCAAAATCTGATTTATTAAATATGATCACCTTAAGTTCATCCGCATGTTTTGTAATACCTTCGGATGGCTTTTTGAACTTTTTAGGTGAAAGGCATATCCAATCCCATTCGCCGGAAAGGGGATAGGCACCAGACGTTTCAATGAAAGTTTGTATACCTTTTTCATGAAGTTTGGCGGTCAAATAATCCAAGTTATATAATAAGGGTTCACCCCCGGTGATCACTACAGCCTTCGACGGATACTTTAAGGCATTTTCTACTATCGTATCGGCAGCAGTAAGCGGGTGCAGTTCGGCGTCCCAGCTTTCTTTTACATCGCACCAATGACAACCTACATCACAACCACCAAGACGAATAAAATAGGCAGCCTTGCCGGTATTGAATCCTTCACCCTGTATCGTATAAAACTCTTCCATTAAAGGAAGCATTGTACCATCTTCCGGAACTTGATGTGCCATAATTGAAGCTGCAAAGATACCTTTTTGAGCTGAAAGGTAAAGCAGAAAGCATAAGACAGAAGGTCAACAGATAGTCAAAAAGCTTTCAGCTTTTCACTTTGAGCTTTCAGGTTTTTTTATTAGCATTACTTGAAAAAACCGCCAATGAAAAAGTTCTACTTTTCTGTACTCTTACTGGCGTTAACCTTTCTTACATCCTGTGTTGATGTAGTAGAGCATTATGATTTTAAGGCTGACGGTTCATGCAAGGTTATTTATAGCTTTGATATGAGCAAGGCTGTGTCTGTGTTGATGAACCTGATGTCTGATTCGGTACGATCAACCCCCCAGTTTGCTGCAGTGAAGGATACCACGCTTAATCTATATAGTGCCTTACCTGACACTACCCAGCAGCGCATGACATTGGACGAGATCAACCTGGCAAAAAGCAGCAACCTATCTGTTCAGATGAACCTGCAAAAAAACATTATGAAGGTTGCTATTGAACACCAGGCAAAAAATGCCGCCGATCTTCAATATTATTTAAGAAATATTTCAAAAATCGAGTCACACAATAACCTGAATACAGCCACCAAAAATAATAGCATCAAGGATTTTGACGCCCAACAGCTGTTGAGTGGCCAGGACTATTATTCATATGAAGTTACACCTCACAAATTTTATCGTATTATAGACAAAGCCAAATTCAATACCTTTCTGAAAAAGACCCAATCTGCCTTTGCTATGGCTAAAGCTATGCTGATAGACATGCCATATAAGGTGGTATTGAATTTTGCTAAACCCGTAAAGAAAGTAAATAACCCCAAGGCGGTGCTATCGGCCGACAGAAGGCATGTTGTATTGCAAACCAACATGGAAGAAATCATCAAAAATCCATCAGTAATGAATTTAAAGATCGATTTTTGATTTTATGCAATGGTACAAAATACCCGGTGTGAAAAATACTGGTCAGCCTTTTATAGAACGAGTTAAAGCAGGCGGTAAAACGATATGCCTGGTAAGTTATGAAGGTAAAATATTCGCTTTATCTGCCCGGTGCCCTCATGCTGGCGGGGACCTGACGCAAGGTTGGTGTAAAGAAGGAAAACTTATATGCCCTCTGCATCGTTATTCATTTGATCTTAAAACAGGTAAAGGCAGTGAAGGACAAAACGATTACATCGATAGCTATCCTGTCGAGATTCGTGAAGATGGCATTTATGTGGGTATTAGCTCATTCTGGGGGAAATTAAAAGACGCATTCAAATGATCGATATCATTGAGATCGATGACCTGGTGAGGGATTTCTACCGGAATATCAGCTTCCGCAGTGCAACCTTGCCTGACCTTAGTTCAGTGAAAACGTTGTTTTTCGGCGATGGTATATTGATCAACAATAGCTTTAAAACTCCGATCAGTTTCAGTGCTGAATCATTTGTAAGTGCTTTGGAATCACAAATAGCGGAAGGCAACCTGACACAATTTTTTCAGCACGAGATCCATTCCCAAACAGAAGTCTTCTCAAAACTGGCTCATCGCATCAGTGTTTATGAATATAATTTCGGAGGGCCAACATCGGGCAAACTTCCGCGAGGTGTGAACTATATCCAGTGCATTAAAGCTGAAGGAGTTTGGCGCATACTGTCAATGGCCTGGTGCGATGAAAATGAAGAACATCTTATTCCACAGGAATATTTAAGATAAGACGGTTGATTGAGTTGGTTAAGTGAATGGTTGATTGAGTTATTGTATGGTTTTTAACTAAATCAACTTAATCTAACTTATTCAACCTATCAACTCATTTATAAACCTCTTTATTGGCAGACGCCAGAGTGTTCTTCAGCAAACCAACTATGGTCATGAGGCCAACTCCGCCAGGAACAGGAGTGATCCATGAAGATTTGGAAGCGACATTTTCAAAATCCACATCGCCGTAAAGTTTAAAACCTGATTTGGTTACAGATGAAGCTTCACGGTTCATGCCGACATCGATCACGATAACGCCATCCTTAACCATATCAGCAGTGATGAAATTCTTTTTACCGATAGCTACGATCAGGATATCAGCTTGTAAAGTAAAACTTTTAATATCAGGTGTGCGGCTATGGCAAATAGTAACAGTACAGTTGCCGGGTTGAGTGTTACGTGCCATCAGGATGCTCATCGGTGA
>JBQCEA010000139.1:0-8565 GCA_051960695.1 Mucilaginibacter sp.
CACCGCCCAATTCTTCCGAGGTTACTTCCTCATGCGTTACGGTTTTTACCACGTTTGGTCCGGTAACAAACATATAGGAGGTATTTTCCACCATTAAAATAAAATCGGTAATAGCTGGAGAATAAACTGCCCCGCCTGCGCATGGGCCCATAATGGCTGATATCTGCGGAATTACACCCGATGCCATGGTATTGCGATAAAATATATCAGCGTAACCACCCAACGAAACAACGCCCTCCTGTATACGTGCGCCGCCTGAGTCGTTCAGGCCGATAACGGGTGCGCCATTCTTCATGGCCAAATCCATTATCTTGCATATCTTTTCGGCATGTGTTTCAGACAAGGAACCTCCGAAAACGGTAAAATCCTGGGAAAAAACATAAACCAACCGGCCTGAAATAGTACCATACCCTGTAACTACACCATCACCCGGATATTTTTCTTTTTCCATCCCGAAATCGGTAGAGCGGTGTGTTACCAGCATACCTATTTCCTGGAACGAACCTTCTTCCAGTAAAAAGTGCAGACGTTCCCTTGCGGTGAGCTTTCCTTTTTTATGCTGACTTTCTATCCGTGCGTGGCCGCCGCCTAATAAGGCATGTTCGCGTTTATGGTGTAGGGTCTTAAGTTTCTTATTCACGATCCGGGTGGTTAATAATTGAATCGCTAAAAATAACAATAATCGGATTAAAAGCAGGTATGTTATATTTGCACCCATGAGCGCATCACATCACATCACTTATGAAGGTTTGCTTGAAGGTAATAAACGCTTCATCGCAAATGCATTAAATGAAGACCCTGAATTTTTTGATAAACTGACGGTACAAAATCCACCTGTTCTTTGGATAGGCTGTGCTGATAGCCGGGTTCCGGCTAACCAGATCACCAATACCAAGCCGGGCGAAATATTTGTACACCGCAATATTGCCAATATGGTGATACATACCGATATGAATATGCTTTCGGTACTGGACTATGCCGTGAACGTTTTACAGGTAAGGCATGTGATCGTGACCGGGCATTACGGTTGCGGCGGTGTGGCTGCCGCCATGACCCATAATGAATTTGGATTGATAGATAACTGGCTGCGCCATATAAAAGACGTATACAGAATGCATGCTGCGGAGCTGGACGCTATTGCTGATGAAACTAAACGCGCTGCCCGATTGGTAGAGCTAAACGTTATAGAGAACGCCTATAACTTATGTAAAACAACCATCGTGCAAAACGCATGGAAGAATGGGCAGGAACTGAGCGTACATGGCTGGGTATATAGCCTTGCCACCGGAGTTATAACCGACCTGATGGTTAGCACAAGCGACAACGCTAACCTGGAAGATGTGTTCAAATTTAAATAGATCAGCCCCTCTAAATCTCCCCGGTAGGGGAGACTTTTAATGAGGCAATTTTGGAAGGCCCTTCCGGGAGGGTTTGGGTGGGCTCATTCTTTTGCTAAAAACGGATAACGGTAATCTTTCGGTGGGTCAAATGTTTCTTTGATCGTTCTTGGAGATACCCAGCGTAACAGGTTGATCATCGATCCGGCTTTATCATTTGTACCTGATCCTCTTGCACCGCCAAACGGCTGCTGACCAACTACTGCCCCGGTAGGTTTATCATTAATATAAAAGTTACCGGCAGCGTTGCGCAAACGATGACTTGCCTCGGCAATGGCATAACGGTCCTGTGCAATGATAGAGCCTGTCAATGCATAGATAGATGTTTTATCTACAATATCTATTACCTTATCAAAGTCCTGATCATCATATACGTAAATGGTCAGCACCGGGCCGAACAGTTCTTCGCACATGGTAACATAATATGGATCATTCACACGCAGCACGGTAGGTTCAATGAACCAGCCTTTGCTCTTGTCGTAATTCCCGCCGGTTATGATCTCAACGTTCGGATCATTTTTTGCAGCATCAAGATATTTAGCCAGTTTATCGAATGATCTCTCATCAATAACGGCATTAATAAAGTTCTCAAAATCTTCAACCGGACCCATCTTGAACGAACCGATATCGCGCTTCATTTTTTCCTGTACAGCAGGCCACAGTGATTTGGGAACGTATGCCCTTGAAGCAGCCGAACATTTTTGTCCCTGGTATTCAAACGCACCGCGTACAAGGGCAATGTTGGTTACATCAACATCAGCACTTGGGTGTACCAGCACAAAATCTTTACCACCGGTCTCACCAACTATGCGCGGGTAGGTTTTGTACTTGAAGATGTTATTGCCAATAGTCTTCCAGATGTTTTGGAAAACGCCTGTAGAACCTGTGAAGTGGATACCAGCAAAATCAGGATGATTGAAGATCACTTCGCCTGCTACCGGTCCGTCAACATAGATCAGGTTGATCACGCCATCAGGTAAACCTGCTTCGCGGAATACCTGCATAATTACGTTAGCAGCATAGATCTGCGTATAGGCAGGCTTCCATACCACAACGTTGCCCATCATGGCTGCTGACGATGGCAGGTTACCGGCAATGGCTGAGAAGTTGAAAGGAGTTAAGGCAAATACAAATCCCTCCAACGGGCGTTGCTCTACCCGGTTCCAAACACCTTTACCTGGAATTGGAGGTTGCTGTTCATAGATCTGTGTCATGTAAAACACATTAAAACGCAGGAAATCGATCAGTTCACAGGCTGAGTCTATTTCGGCCTGGTAAGCATTTTTAGATTGACCCAGCATTGTAGCTGCATTTACCTTAGCACGGTAAGGACCTGCAAGCAGGTCGGCTGCTTTTAGGAAGATCGAGGCACGGTGTTCCCATGGTAATTCTTCCCAGGTAGCTTTGGCTACTAATGCGGCATCAATAGCTGCGGTAACATGACTGGCGTCACCTTCGTGGAAGGTAGCCAGTAAATGTTTATGATCATGCGGTGGACGAACCTCGCCGGTTTTATCCGTGCGGACTTCCTCGCCGCCGATATACATCGGAATATCGATTTGTTTGGAGCGCGCTTCGTCTAAAGCGGCTTTAAGAGCTTTGCGCTCCGCACTGCCGGGAGCGTAGTTTAATACAGGCTCGTTCTGCGGATGCGGAACATTAAAAAATCCTTTGAGCATAGGTGTTAATTATTGAGTGCGCAAAGATACTGGTAAATGTGCAGATGTGCGAATAGGGAGATGAGCAAATTACGGGATGGTGACAGTTGTTTTAGGTCTGCAAGTCCGGAAGTCCGCGTAAGTCCGGAAGAACTATTTTAGTGCAGATGTGCGAATGGGCGGATGTGTAAATTGCAGAAAGTTGATGATTTACAGTGTTAGTGACACAATCACCGGCCATAACTTCAACATTTCAACTTTCCAACTTTACAACAAAAATCACAAGAAAAACCTGTCGCAAACCTACCGCTGTAATGTCGTTTTTGCCTGTCACAGCACCTTTAATATTGCTGTATGTTTGTATTGCAAAACATTAAAATGAACAACATGGAAACTACAGCTAATACAGTTATCACAATTGAAGCAATTGTGAACGCACCTATAGAGACAATCTGGAAAACCTGGAATGAGCCTCAACATATTACTAAATGGAACCATGCTTCTGATGACTGGCACTCGCCGCGTGCCGAGAATGACCTGCGTGTAGGCGGTAAATTTCTTACCCGTATGGAAGCTAAGGACGGCAGCTTTGGCTTTGATTTTAGCGGAACTTATGATGAGGTAAAACCAAACGAACTGATCGTTTATACTATCGGCGATGGCAGAAAGGTTAACGTTGCTTTTACTAAGGAGGGCAATGCAACTAAAATAACTACATCATTTGAGGCTGAAAATACCAACCCTGTCGAGATGCAAAAGGGCGGCTGGCAGGCAATACTGAACAACTTTAAGAAGTATGCAGAATCTATGACTTAAATAGCCGCGACTGCTGCTTGTTAATTGAACATTAATTCTTAAATATTTTTGTAACAAAAAAGTGACATTTTGATTTTTTTTGATTATCTTTTGCCATAATCCCTTGATTAATGGCAAAGATAGTGTTGGTAATAGAAAATGATAAGGATATATCAGACCTGATAAAGCTTTTGGTTGAAGGTTTAGGGCACGAAGTAATATTAGAACCGGATTGTATGGCTTTAGAAAAGATATTATTAATAGCGCCTGATATTATCTTATTGGACCATTGGCTAAACCAGGGCAGGGGCGGCGACCTATGCCGTGAAATAAAGGCACACAAATACATGCAGGATGTACCTGTAGTACTCATATCTGCATTCCCCAACAGCATTAAATTGGCGCGTGAAAGCGTTGCAGATGCCTTTATTGAAAAACCTTTTGATATACAGGAGGTAGAAGACATAATCAAAAGCTATCTGAACTAAACACCGGAGGCGGTTTTATACTCAATTTGTGTATGATCTTTAAAATTTTTTGCATCCTTTTTTAGATACTGAACGTACAAGGCAATGTATTAATTCCTGCACCCCGGCAGGAAGGGTTTAAAAGCTAATTAAGGATATCAAAGATCATGGCAAAGCCAGAAGATGTTTACAAAGAATACAGGGAGTTACTACTAAAAAAATCCCAGGAAAAAATTAACGGACAGCAGTTCTCATTTAATTTTACTTCAGAAAATGAAGGAACATTTACCGTAGCCGGCGATAGCATGGACATAATTGGCGGTTCGTTTAAATTAAGTGTTAATAACGACGGTTTAAATATACTGATGGACTATAAAGGGTTTTATATTACCCAAACGCTCAAGGTGGAAAGAACTGCGGATGATACACTTGCCATAAAGCGCGAACCTAACAGTGGTAAAGTATTTTTAACAGGACATAAGCTCGACTCATAAAAAAATCTACTAACAATAGTTATTAAATACAGCTGTATTTGTGGAAACTTTTTCACAGTTCAGCTGTATATTGCCCACTCTTTTCCCTTCGTTAATTTTTATCTGATATTTATAATTAATTGTAAATCAATATATTTTAATGGTTAATTAAGTATTGGTGTACTTCTTGCAGTCTATTCTGCATGAAATACATCTTTCTATTTCTTGTTTGTATAAGTCTGTCTTTTTCTGCCAGTGCCCAGTTTCCTCTTGGAAGCAACCGGGACCGTATAATGGATTATTTTGCGGATAATGTTCAATACGCTTCATTGCAGCTTTTTAAAACTGATAATGGCACAGATGCACTATGCTTTTACAAAGTGCGTGTAGTAGGCGATTATACCTTCTATTTTAATCATGATGGTTTATGTACATCATACATCGAAACCTATGATGAAAAGGAATTACCGTCAGTGATCTATCGTTTTGACAGGAGATTCTGCCGTATTTCCGCAACTAAATGGACCGGGGAGAACAATGCTTTCGAGATAACCATACAGTATCCAAAATACGGAGAGAATTTTTTCAGTATAGTTTACAGGCCTTTGATCCCGACCAATTACGACACAACTATAAATACACTCGCTTCAAATTAACACTGCTTATTCGTCCAGCATATATTTAGCTATACCTTCAGCAGGCTTCCATGTGCTTTTCGGTTCGTAGTAATGCCATAAAAGTGCAGATACTTTTCTTATCAGCACGTAGGATTCATTATCAGGTACCCAACGCTGATCTTTATTATGGTTGGTAGTGATGGAGAATACATAATCGCCATGCGGGGCATTCACTAATACAGTTTCAGATTTTGCTTCATCAACAGCGCCCTGTTTGCTTGCCGCCTGCACGTAAGGTGGTATTTGCGATAATGCCTTGTCATCCCAGAATATCCTGATCAGATCGCGGTACATGCGTTCGCTTGCCGCCGGACTAACTGCTTGGCCGTCGCGTATCATAGTAAACAAACGGCACATTTCGCGGGGTGTGGTTACGCCCCAGCCATATTTAGCACGCATTTGCTCACGCCCTTTTACTCTCGAATTTACCCGCATCACTTTAAACCCGTTTTGGTCAAGCCAGTTATTAATGTATTCGCCCGTCACAATCTTTTGCAGCCACGTACTGGCAGTATTATCGCTCATGGTTATCATCAGAAGCACTACCTTACTCAACTCAATAGTATCACCATCTTTAAATGAACCGAGGATATCCTCTCCCGGATAAAGGAGTGAATCGCGGTAAACCAGTTTTTGATTGTATTGCAGCTCACTTTTTTCTATTTTATCCATTACCCCGCATTGTATGCTCACCTTTATCATACTGGCCGTTGGGAATAAAGTATCCGCATTGATCTCGGCAGTTTTACCTGTTTTTAGATTGTGGACATAGATTCCTACCTGGCCATTAAAGCCCTTTATGGCATCCTGTAATTGTGCCGTGAGCTTTTTATCGGTTTGTGCAAAAGCAGCCGATGAAAAAATTAACAAACAAAGTAGCAGTTTAAGTTTCATGATGTGGATGGTTTTAGTTCTCTAATTTATAAAACTAATGACAAAATTGCTGTTAAAGCGTTTTTATATCTTTACCGATTATATGAAATACCTGCGTTGGCTTTTATTCCCTTTCTCCTTGCTTTACGGGCTAATTATCATCATCCGTAACTGGTGTTATGATAGCGGCATGGTGAAAAGCAGGCAATTCAATATACCCGTTATTTCGGTAGGACACCTCGAAGTAGGTGGGGCCGGCAAATCACCCCTGGCCGAATATCTTGTGCGTTTGTTTAAATCACATTATAAACTGGCTACTTTGAGCAGGGGGTACGGCCGTAAAACGAAAGGTTTTGTGTTGGTTACTGACAGGTCGACGGCTTCAGAGATAGGTGATGAGCCTGCACAGTTCAAACATAAATTTCCGGACATTACCGTTGCTGTTTGCGAAAGCCGTGTTGAAGTTATCGAAAAACTGAAAAACGCCCATAGGCTGGTGATACTGGATGATGCCTTTCAGCATCGTGCGGTTAAGCCGGGTTTTAGCATACTTTTGTTTGACTACAATAAGCTTAATAAACCGCATTTGTTGCTGCCTGCAGGTAACATGCGTGAGCCCTTCAGCGGGCGCTGGCGCGCGGATGTGCTGATAATAACCAAATGCCCCGAAGATATTTCCCGTGCGGCGCAGGATAAGATCATAGACAAAGTGCAGCCATTGCCGTGGCAGCAGGTGTTTTTTACAAGTATTGCGTACGGACAATTACAGGATCTGACCGGAGAAAAAACAAATGTTTCGATAGATCAGGATACCACGATTTTCCTGCTTACGGGTATAGCCAACCCGGTTGCTTTATTAAGCCGCTTGCAAAAAAGCACACAGCATATCGTTCATCATAAATATCCCGATCATCACAGCTTCAGCTTAAAAAATATCACTAAACTTGCCGGCGAATTTGCTGCCTGTACAGCGCAAAAAAAAGTTATCATTACAACAGAAAAGGATGCCATGCGTTTACTTGAACACCAACTGTTGCAAGTAGTAGCCACGCTGCCTATCCTGGTATTGCCAATAGGTGTCCGTTTTCTGAATAATAATGAGCAGAACTTTGATCAATTAGTTAAAGAATATGTTAGAGAACATACAACAAACAACATCATACATTAAAAACCGTATCGGCGATTTTGAGCCCGAGATAGGCATTATTTTAGGCACGGGGCTTGGCGGACTGGTTAGTGAAATCGAGGTTGAAAAGCAGTTGATGTATTCTAACATACCCGATTTTCCAATATCAACACTGGAGTTTCATTCGGGCAAACTGATTTTTGGCACACTGGCAGGTAAAAAGGTTGTAGCTATGCAAGGCCGCCTGCATTATTATGAAGGGTATTCTATGCAGCAGATCACCTTCCCGGTAAGGGTGATGAAGACGCTGGGTATAAAAGCTTTGTGTGTGTCCAATGCCAGTGGGGCGCTTAACCCGGATTTCCGTAAAGGCGACCTGATGGTGATCGATGATCATATCAATCTGCAACCAGCCAATCCATTGATAGGACGAAATGAGGATGAATTGGGCCCGCGGTTTCCTGACATGAGCCAGCCTTATAAGCAAGAGTTGATAACAAAAGCCCTTGATATTGCAAAGGCTAACAATATTACCTGCCATAGAGGAGTTTATGTAGCTGTAACGGGGCCTAATCTGGAAACCAAGTCCGAATACAGATATTTACGCATTATTGGCGGTGACGCTGTAGGTATGAGTACCGTGCCTGAAGTAATAGTAGCTAATCACATGGGATTGACGGTTTTTGCTATATCTGTACTCACTGATGAAGGTTTCCCGGATAATTTACACCCGGTTTCGGTTGAGGAAATACTTGCCGTTGCACACGAGGCTGAACCAAAAATGACTTTGATACTTAAAAAACTGATTGCCGGCCTTTAATGCTGTACCGATTGAAATATATTCTTCTTTTTTTGCTGATCATTACGGCAAGTGCTGCTTTTGCGCAATATCCGCAGCAAAATTATCCCGGCAGGCAGCAAAATGCGCCAACTTTCGGACATGATACTACCAAGAGCACTACGCCGCTTACCGGCGACCAGGAAATAGACCAGGAGAGGCAGAAAGAGGAGAAAAAGCGGGATACGGTTGTTTTTAATTCGAAGTTAATTAAGGTTAATAATGAAAAATTGCTGGTTGATAGAACCAAGGTGTTACCAC
>JBQCEA010000140.1:0-2459 GCA_051960695.1 Mucilaginibacter sp.
CATTACATTCGTTGGGTCGGCAACGCGGCTAACTCCTTGGGCTGACGAATAGACATACGTATTGTTATTTGTTCCAGGAACATAGATAGCATAACGTGGTGCACTTGCAACACCTCCCGGCATCCAGACTTTTGGAATTAAGCTCGTTGAGGATGCGTTGGTTGAATAATATCCCCAATAATCCCGTTGCAAAGAAGTTGAATCCGGCAAACTTGTTGTGTAACTAGTGATAACACCATTAGTAGTCGCCGTCTCGCCCGCATAACCAAAATGATAATTGACCGGGGAACCATTCGTTGTTCCATCGGAAACATAATCCCCAAAACTTCTTAAAAATGACCGGACAAAGCTTGTTGGTGAATAGGCAACTGCATCGTAATTAAATCCGAAGTCATGGTTTCCAATAGTAATATAAGAAACCACTGTCTGCCCTGTAGAATGCAACTGCGTTAGAGTAGTCCAATGGATTACCATATCATAGAAGGGGGAACCATAGCTGGGACTGTAGGTGTTCAATCCCGTTGGCAACGAAGGTGTTGTTGTCGTCGTCACAAAATATTGCAAACTGGACGTAGTCGATCCGCCAACATAAACAGCCACAGAATCGGAGCCCATCGTTTGTGGCTGTTGTGTGTTTGAAATTCCCACACCATTTCCGTTAGCATCGTGAATATCTGACAAAGCCCATGTATCGGAATAGATAATGCCATTCTGGTATTGTAAATATTGGTTCTTGAAATACACTGCGTGCCCTTTACTGCCTTGCACAGTTTTTCTAAGTACGGTGTTATACCAGTTAAAGACATACGTAATGCCGCGATTATTCGTAATAGTAAAAGATTCTAATTTTTTTGTAGTAGATGAGCGTGTATAGCTGATCTTCAGGTCCTGGTAAGTTAAGGGCTTGAATGAACTGTCGGCACGGTTATAGACCATCTGGCAGGAAAGACCTGGCGCGTTAACGGTAAAAATATCGGGTTCGGTATCCAGCCAGTATGGAAAATGAGCCGTGATATACGCATTGTCTGCGGTTTCGTAGCTGCATGTAGTCCCATTATTTTGAATCCCAAAACCGGCTATGGTATCGGCAGCTATGTCATACTTATTCATCCAGCCTAGACGTTGCTGGCCTGAGGTATCCTGCGAGACATCGTCCGGCAGCCCTCTTACCTGCCGGGTGATCTGACCGCCAGCGACAAGATTCCAGTTCATGCCGGCAGTGCCTTCAACATCCTTTGGCTTGACACCACTCCCGGAGTAAACCAGCGATACCGGCACAGAAACCTGTCCGCTGCTCATCGTATAAATGGGTATGACAACAGTGCCCTGCCCGGTTAGTGGGTCTACTGTTACGGAGGCACCGCCCTGGCTAAAGCCTCGGTTTAGGCAAAAGATAGTTAATAGCAGGAGCAATAAGTACTTCTTATTCATGAATAAGGTTATGAGTAATTAGAAAATAAGATTAATATTTGTGAGAAACTAACTTACACGTAGTGCTGGTTTGTTAGTTAGTAAGCGATGATTTGAATTCGTTTAGAAGCCGATCGCATGCTAAAGCTTGAATCGATCCTTTTTTAAAGAAAATCTTTTTGAATAATATAGGTCGCATGTAGGTAAGGTTGAAAGTTTGTGATAATTGTTTATCTAATTTGAGGCAAAAAAGTAATATTATAAAAAAGATAAGTTGTAACATTTGTGTTACAAAAAGTTAAGCCACTCATTTTAAAAAGCTTAATCACTTTACTTAATGGGTATAAGTATCCCGCTCTCCATAAAAGGTCAGATGACGCGGTCGCCGATTATAACAATAGGCGGAAAAAATAGTGTCGAAATAAAAATATGAACGGTGAACATTCAAATCCAAACTTTCAACAATGATGCAGATTACAACTACCATTTATCAAAACCAGATTGGTCTTTCTCAAACGATGATCAGCTATCCTTCCAAAGAAGACCGATAAGCATGAAACTCAAAAAAGCCTGATTCTGAATTTAATATTAATGCTTTGTATCGCTTTCGATGCTTATGCGCAGCATGATACATCGTCAACGGTAGTGCTTAGGGGTTACGTGGTTCGGAAACTTGAAAAACAAGAGGTAATAGATCGCGCTATCAATAAGAAAAATGGCATTGTTCCGATTGACAGCCATCTGAGGGATTTCTTTATGCCATTCGGCAGTGCGACATTTGATATTGCTACAGATTCGTTAAACATTTTAAACCGGAACCGAATTGTTTTCTTACCCTCCGCAGAAACGAATGACCTGATCGCTACTTACTGTAAAGATAAAAAAGTACAGATCAATGCCTCGCCGATAAAGTATGATCCTGCTGCTCCCTATTATGAAATACAACGAAAAAAGGACGAACCTCACCTGTATCAATTTTATTTCACCAAGTGTAAGGCAGTTAAGGCCACGATTCCTAATAATTTAGAGAATTGCCATGAACTGAATAT
>JBQCEA010000141.1:0-2938 GCA_051960695.1 Mucilaginibacter sp.
CTCTCATGTTCAGTAATACCATCACAGCGACGCAATTAAAAGGGAAAGACTGGGTAAAATCGCCGAGCGTTGCAGGTAGTGCTTTTTACCGCGATTTCACCAAAGACACCACCATACACCGGGTGAGTAATTGGGATAATGTCCCTTACCATGTTTCAGATATCGAGCTGCTTTCGGCTTATGATCCTGCTCACCCGCATCAGCCATTACCCTTTCCCGTTTTGTTCAATGAAGAAAAAGCTTTTGCTTACCGGGTGACTGATACATCTGTTAACAAAAAGATCATCAGTAACCGTGGGCCAATGATAGCCGGATTAGTGACAGGGGACGATATCCTTTTACATGACCAAACACATAACAAAACCATCATCATAAAACCTGGTAAAGAAACCTATATAGAATCGGGCATTTCTTTTTACCTGTCGCCGACAAGCAAAAAAACGATCGATCTGGTTTTGTTCGAACTCAAATAAAACCGATACATGAGCAAAGGAACAGATCAGCATACCTATGATGCTATTGTAATAGGCTCGGGCATTAGCGGCGGATGGGCCGCTAAAGAATTATGCGACCTCGGCGTTAAAACCCTGTTGCTCGAACGCGGCCGAAACATAGAACATATTAAGGATTATCCTACAGCAACCAAAGCGCCATGGGAATTTCCTCACCACATGGAAGAGCCTTTGCAGGTGTTGAAGGATAATCCGGTGATCAGTAAATGTTATGCTTTCGGCGAAGATACGCAGCATTTCTTTGTAAAGGACAAAGAACACCCTTATATACAGGAGAAACCTTTTGACTGGATACGCGGCTACCAGGTTGGCGGCAAATCCATTATGTGGGGCCGGGCATGCCAGCGCTGGAGTGATTTTGAGTTCTCAGCACCGCAGCGCTATGGTTATGCTATCGACTGGCCGATACGTTATGCCGATATTGCGCCATGGTACTCACATGTAGAACGTTTCTCAGGTATTTGTGGCGATAAAGACGGCCTGGAAGCCCTGCCAGACGGCGATTATCTTCCGCCATTTGAAATGAGTTGCGTAGAGCAGGAGATTCAGCGGAAGATCAGGCAACATTATAAAGACCGCTTTATGGTGCGAACCCGCTGGGCACATTTAACCCATCCGCAGCCAATACATTTACAACAGGGCCGGGGGCAATGCCAGGCACGTGACCTTTGTACCCGCGGCTGTCCCTTCGGCGGATACTTCAGCTCGGTATCGTCTACATTGCCTTGGGCAAAAAAGACCGGAAACTTAACCGTCAGGCCGTTTTCGGTAGTACACTCTATTATTTACGATGAGCAAAAAGGCCGCGCCAAGGGCGTGCGTATTATAGACGCCAATACTAAAGAAGAAGTTGAATACTATGCTAAAGTGATCTTCCTGAATGCAGCTTGTTTGAACACTAATCTCATCCTGCTTAATTCAACATCCAGCCGCTTTCCTAACGGGTTAGGGAATGACAACGGCTTGCTGGGCAAATACATCGCCTTCCAAAATTACCGCGCAAGTGTAGGCGGTACTATGGAGGGTTTTGAGGATAAGTACTATTACGGCCGCAATCCAACAAACCCTATTATTGCCAATTACCGCAACCTGCATAAGCAGGATACCGACTATCTTGGCGGGTTCCTCACTTTCGTTTACTCAGGTCGTGGCCCAATGTACAGGCAAGGCGAAGACGGCATAGGGGGTAATTATAAAGACAGTATGGCCGAACCAGGGCCATGGGTTGCAGGCATGTATATGCAGGGCGAAACTATTCCGAAGGAAAATAATCATGTGCGGTTAAGCAAGGAAAAAAAAGACCCTTGGGGCATACCTCAGCTCATTACATCAGTTGGCTATGACGATAACGATGAGAAGATGGTAAAAGACTTCCTTGACCAAAGCGCCGAAATGCTGGAAGTTGCCGGCGTTAAAAATATACATAAGCGCGACACGCACCAGGCTCCCGGTCTGGATATCCACGAGATGGGTGGATGTCGCATGGGGCATGATCCTAAAACATCATTGCTAAACAAATGGAACCAGATGCATTTATGCAATAATGTATATGTGACTGACGGTGCATGCATGACCAGCACGGGCAACCAAAGCCCGTCTATCCTATATATGGCGTTTGCTGAAAGGGCCGCTAATCATGCAGCTGAAGAAATGAAGAAAGGGAATATTTAGGGAAATTTTCCGCCATATTGGGGATATAAGCTGGCAATTCCCCAATCGGATGATAATCAACTGGTTATATGGTATATTTTAAAAAATGGCCTAAATAACCACGCCAAGGTGGTTTTTTAACGATGGCATTATAATTGTCTAATGTTTAGGGAGTTGGTTGAAAAATAATTTTTCAGATCCATAACATTAAAGCCTAAACATGAAAAAACCAGCAATTATTATCCTGTTTGTATTGGCAGCGTTTGCATGCCGCAAAGATGCAATGGTTTCGCCAATAACCAGATCAATTAAAGCTTCTAATATAGTGATCATTCCGAAGGCGGCCGACACTATGCCTGATAACGCCGCCTTTAGGCTAAGAATAGCCCAGGACAATGTGAATTATGACGAAACCATATTGATATTCAATCATTCAGATCTGTTAACTTTTGAACAGGGAAAAGACGCTATTCATTTTCAGGGGTTTGGTTTGCTAAGTTTAGCAAGTATGTCAAGCGACGGGCATGACCTCGCGATCAATTTTCTGCCCTACACTCAGGGCACATCTGTAGGCTTAAATGTAAACGCCAGGCAGGACTGTGCGGTCACAATGAGCATAAATTACCAGAATAAGATGCCTGCAAGCAGTCACGTTTGGCTTAAAGACACTTATCTGAACGATAGCACCGATCTGCGTACCGGCAGTTATAAGTTTAATATTGCTAAAGCTGAGACCAACACCTTTGGCAGCAGGCGATTTAAAGTTGTCGTTCAGT
>JBQCEA010000142.1:0-3230 GCA_051960695.1 Mucilaginibacter sp.
ATGATAGTGTAGGAGTAGTTAGCGGTATGTGGGAGCAAGATTTAAAACCGTCGCCTGAAGCTGGCTTGCTGGTTTATGTGATGATGGATAGTGTTGCTGATACTATGAAGACTATAAAAGCAGCCGGAGGCAAAATTGTACAGGATATAGGCGGCGATGCGCCCGAAATTACCGCGCGATTTACAGACCCCTTCGGTAATTTATTTGGCTTGTACCAGGAGCCAGCTGAAAACTGAAAACTGAAAGTCCAAAGCTCGCAAAATAGCTTTGAGCTTTAGTCTTTCGGCTTTAACCTTCAACACCTATCTTTGTGCCATGCGCATTGATCTGATCACCGTTTTGCCTCAATTATTGGATAGCCCGTTTGCACATTCTATTTTACAACGTGCGCAAAAGAAAGGCATTGCCGAAATTGTGGTGCATAACCTGCGCGACTATGCCAACAACAAACACAAAAGTGTCGACGATTACCCATTCGGCGGCGGCAGCGGCATGGTAATGACCATTGAACCGTTTGCCAATTGCATTGAAAAACTTAAAGCCGAAAGAAATTACGACGAGATCATCTTCATGACGCCCGACGGCGAAACGCTGAACCAGCAAATCGCTAACCAGCTTTCGGTAAAAGAGAATATCATCATTCTTTGCGGGCATTATAAAGGCATCGACCAGCGCATTCGCGATCTGTTTGTTACCCGCGAGATATCCATAGGCGACTATGTGCTTTCGGGCGGTGAATTACCCGCAGCTGTTTTAGTAGATGCTGTGGTAAGGGTGATACCCGGCGTGTTGAGTGATGAAACCTCTGCACTGTCCGACTCTTTCCAAGATGGTTTATTAGATGCACCTGTTTATACCCGCCCCGCCGACTGGAATGGGCATAAGGTACCCAATATTTTGTTGAGCGGCAACACCCCCGAAATAGAAAAATGGCGTTTTGACCAGGCTGTTGAACGGACAAAGCAAAGGAGGCCGGATCTGCTGAAATAAAAACACGATTTCAGGATTGGTTGAGATAAGTTATCTTAGTATTACGATTCAACCTGACTCACAATGAAAAAGATCATTGCTTTTATCCTCCTGATCAGTGCTGCTATTACAGCAAATGCTCAGGCTAAGCTTTCAGACCAGGATTTTAATAACCTGCTTGCACTTGCTGATCTATATTCACATGATAATATGTGCAGCGGTGTAGATTTCGTTCAAACAGCCAATTCACTGCGTACGCCTGTATTAAATCACATCGTGGATGTGCTGATCACGATGGGCAAAGCGGATTCTGCTTTGCTCGAAAAACGAATTTTAGCCAGGCCGGAACACGATGAGCTGGTGCTTTGGTATGTGATAAGAGAAGTGCATTATAATCGGATTGACAGTGCTCAGAATAAACCATCAGCCTCAGAAGTAGCAAAAAAAGTATTATCAGAAAATATTGACGAAAGATGGCTGGTGCACAATTATTACTACTTTCAGCATGGCGGTTTTGGGATGTATTTCAATAAGGCCGACCTGAGCCGCGTCAATATCAATGTTGACAGCCTTGGTTTAAAAGACAAGACTGAAAGAGGCATATTCTTTCTGAATATGATTGACGCACTGATCAGAGGCCGTTTTTTGGTACTGTCACATTTGAAAAAGTATGATCTGCTGATGAGCTTCAGTCGTAAGATGCCGCAATTTAATGGCAAACCTTATTTTTATTATACCGATCTGGATGTCCCGGATTTTAACTGGTCCGGCTTTAAATCGACCGACACCTACAAACAATCCCACATCGGTGACCTGATCGGCACCCTAGCCGCACATTTTGCCGCAATGGCAAATACTTACGAAAAAGGTGAGGCACGTGAGTTGTATTTTAACTCGATATTGCATAGGCCGGAGTTTTTTAAATATAGTACGCAAAGTGAAAAGCTTCAGAAGATTTATGATAGAGCAAAATAAGCTTAGCATATGCGTCTGAGGGTATTCAAAAAGAATTTTTTAAAGAGCGCTTTTTAAATCAAAATAATTTCCCTATTATTGCAAGCCGATTTTTACGGGTTAAAAATTGCGTTTAGAGCTTAATATCATGGATTTAGTAAAATTTGTCGAAGAGCAATCAGTAGAAAAAAAGCAAGTTCCTGCATTCAAGGCAGGTGATACTGTTAGCGTACACTATAAAATACGTGAAGGAAATAAAGAGCGTGTACAGGTTTACCAGGGCGTTGTTATTCAGCGCAACAGTGCCGGCACTACTGAAACTTTCACAGTTCGTAAAGTTTCAAACGGTGTAGGCGTTGAGCGTATTTTCCCGATCAACTCACCAAACATTGATAAGATCGAAGTAAACAGCCACGGTAAAGTACGTCGTGCTAAACTGTTCTACCTGCGCGAACTTACTGGTAAAGCTGCCCGTATCAAATCAAAAAGAGTTTAATTATAAGGGTACGAAAAATATTAAAGCCTTTCTGAAATTCCAGAAAGGCTTTTTTTTGTGTTTTATTACACAAACCATACCAATATAAAGCGTTCACGTTCACGGCACATGAACACTCGTGAACATGCATGAACACCTGTTAATCAGCAGTTTTCATTTTTACACACAGTGCAAAATCACTCTTTCAGGCTTTAGCAGCAGCCTTTATTTCCCCTTTAGATGCAGAGGATTTTGGAACGTCAACTAATTCAGCCAATATGGTACGGCCGCCTTTTACCACTTCGCCAATACCTACATTGATCTTGGTACCTAATGGCAAGAAAACGTCAACCCTGGAGCCGAACTTGATAAACCCGAATTGCTGGCCTTGTTCTACTTTATCACCCTCTTTCACATACCAAACAATACGGCGGGCCATTGCACCGGCAATCTGCCTGAACAATACTGGCACACCCTTACTGTTCTCGATCACAATGGTAGTGCGCTCATTTTCTGTAGACGACTTCGGGTGCCATGCTACCAGGTATTTGCCCGGGTGGTAACGGAAGTATTTAACTACACCGGCTATCGGGTTACGGTTTACATGCACATTTACCGGCGACATGAATACCGATATCTGTATACGTTTGTCTTTTAAATATTCGCTTTCTTCTGTTTCCTCAATTACCACAACTTTGCCGTCGGCAGGGCAAAGCACATTCTTTTCATCAAGCTGAATAGGAAATGATGGGCTGCGGAAAAATTGCAGGATAATAATAAACAGGACAAACGATAAAATATATACGATCCACTTCAGCGTATGGGCCGAAGG
>JBQCEA010000143.1:0-12696 GCA_051960695.1 Mucilaginibacter sp.
CAGGACCGCTATAGCGGGACATTCGGCTTGACATTGGATAAGAAATTCGAGAACCAGGTGTCGGTTACGCTGGGTGGTTTTTATTCTACCAGTAGTTTTACCAAATTTGTTCCTAACCCGGCTGTAAACAAGAACTTTGCCTTTAACCAGGTATCACTAAGCTACGGGCATTCATTCAGCAGGAGTTTTTCTGTGTTTGTAAGCGGCGGTACATTTATAAACGGGCGCAACACCGGCGACGGTTCAAGTGTATCGCTATCATTAATAATCAAGTCGTTTTAAAATGGCTTACTAAAAAAATATGAGCAGGATATTCATCGTATTTCTTCTTTTGCCTTTTTGCAGCCTCGCGCAAACCATCGACATTTATCTTCAGAAAGGGAACGAGGAAGCCGGCAGGAAAGAATACAAGGAAGCCATAGCCGATTTCAGCAAAGCCATTGAGCTGAATAACAGATCAGCTAAGGCATATTTCTACCGCGCCAATGCTTATGGCAATATTGATGATGAGAAAGCTGCTATAGCCGATTTTACAACATCTATAGAGCTCGACCCCAATAATGCATACGCCTATTTCTATCGTGCCAATGCTTATAATGCCATAAAGCAATATAAAGAAGCTATTGCTGATTTTGACAAAGCCATCTCAATGGTACATAACAATGCCGATATGTATCATTACCGCGCCAACGCCAAATCAAACATTGGCGACTATACCGGCGCGGTGGAGGATTTCACCAAAGCTATTCAGCTAACGCCACATGATCCTGCGCTTTATGAATACCGCGGCGTTACCAAAAGTAATTTACATGATGATAAGGGTGCAGTTGCCGATTATGATGTCGCAGTAAGGTTAGACCCGAAAAATGCTGATCTGTTGTATTATCGTGCCAATTCGAAGGGTAATATCGGCGATTGCCGTGGTGCCATTGCAGATTATGACGCTTCATTAAGTATCAATCCTAAAAATATCAAAGCGGTGTTTTATCGTGCCAATGCTGAAGCAAACGTTGGCGATTATAAGGCAGCAGTAGCCGATTTTAAGAAGACGATCCAGATGAACCCGCGCATGCCGAATGTATATAAATACCTGGCAAACGCATTGGCTAATGACAACGACGAGCAAGGTGCATTAGATTATTTCGGCAACCAGATCAAAGCTGATCCAAATAATGCTGAACTGTACCTGTATGAAGGGCTGGTGAAAAGCAATATGAATAATAAAAGGTCGGCAATTGACGACTTCAACAAAGCCATTGCACTCGACCCCCAAAATTCAGATGCTTATCAGAGTCGCGCTGATGCCAGGCTTGGATTTAAGGATTACCAGAATGCGCAGATAGATGCAGATACTGCCATCAAACTCGATCCTAACAATACCTACGCTTACATTACCCGTGGTCGCGCCCGCATAGGTCTTAGCGATACCACAGGCGCTTTAGCAGACCTTAATTTGGCAGTAAATGCGAATCCCCGGAATGACTATGCATATGCTATCCGTGGTGATATTAGAAGCGAGATGAAAGACTATACCGGCGCTTTGCAGGATTATAATAAAGCGGTGGAAATGAACCAGGGCTTTGCTGAGAATTATCTACGCCGTATCAAGGCCCGTATTAAAACCGGCGACAGGCAAGGTGTTATTCAGGATTTTAACCGCGTAATGGAATTGAATCCAAGAAAAACCGGGCTGATGCTGCAATTGGGTAAGACCATGAATGATGCCGGATTTTATACTGAAGCTCTGAGATTATTTAACAAGCTGGTCAAAACTGATGCAAAAAATGGTAATTATTATGTCGGTCTTGGAGTAGCTAAACAAAACCTCGGTGAAGTGCAGGATGCCATAGCGGATTATGATCAGGCAATACGCCTCGATCCAAAATCGAATGAGGCTTATGATAACTTGGCAAGCGCCAAATTGCTTAACAAAGACATTGAAGGCGCCGAAAAAGATATCGACAAATCCATTGATATTAAGGAAGACGATGCCGATGCCTATTTTGTAAGGGCAAAGATTAGAATGGCGCAGAAAAATTACCAGGGTGCAGTGGATGATTATAATTCGTGCCTGTACATCAATTTGGCTTACACTAAAATATATGCCCTCCGCGCTTATGCCGAAAGCTTTTTACCGGATGAGGCCGACCGCATGAATGCAGACTTTAACTACGCAGTAAAGGTTGAGCCTAAAAATCCCGAGACCTACTATCTCCGTGCCCTGGCTAAATTGCACCTGAACGATAAACCCGCAGCCTGCACTGACCTGAATAAAGCTGCTGAACTCGGCTCAAAAACAGCCCAGGAAGATTTGAAGAAGTATTGTCATTAATCTGGAGTGAAACGATGCGGCAATCGCAAACTATGCCATCCTCCTTGCGGTGCTCCTTTGCGATCTCAATGACGGTGATATTATCACCTGCTCCCAAATATCTCTTTGATCACTTTCTCCCGGTAATCAAAGATGTCTTTTAGTTTTTTTCTGACGATCAATCGATTGGCTATACGACCGATGAAGCCGTAAGGAATTGCATAGTGCACCTGGTCGGTCATTAACATCCCGCCATCAACTTGTTTAAAATGATGCTGATGGTGCCATAAGGCATACGGCCCGAAACGCTGCTCATCGATAAAATACTCCTTTTCTTTAACGTGGGTTATTTCTGTCATCCAGTTAAGCTTGATACCGAACAACGGCGATACCTTATAAGTAATGATCATGCCGGCGTAAACCTTGCTGGTTTCTTTAAAATCCGAGGTCACCACAAACTTCATATCCGGCGGAGTGATCTTCGATAAATTGAGCGGGGACGTGAAAAAGTCCCAGGCTTTATCTATGGAAGTGGGAAGAAACGTTTCGCGGTGGAAAGAGTAGGTTTTCACTGGCAGCAATTTTATCTGCCATTAAAATAACAAATGACCGGTCCCGGTTTCGGTCAGTTTGTACTTATTACAAAATTATTGCACGATCTTATTGGCGCAATAAGAGCTTGCAAAGGCTTCAGGCTTAGCTTTAAACACAAATCCCATGCTCAGGATATAGCCCATAGCCTCGTGTAAAGCCTGGTTTGATTTGAACATCGGGTTAGTGTTAATGTCGGCATGTACTTCCAGGTCAACATCATACAGATCAAGCAGGTCGCACAGTTTGTAGGCAATGTCGATGGATTTCTGCACTTCAGTAAGCATGCGCTCTTTAATGCTCATCTTTTGCCCGGTGCGTTCCTGGTGGATGAACATAAAGCCGCCGCGTTTCTCGCGCAGGAAAACGATCACCGTGGCAAAATCGGTAACGTTGCCTTTTACCTGCGAGTCGGTGCCGATGCAAACCTTCAGTTTGTTACCCAGCAGACTTTCTCTTTCAATAGCTTGTTCTACTTCTTCGAGGATAGGCGAATGGATGATCTCGCCGCTAAATTTTCTCCAGGTCATAAAATTTTTGAGTTAATTTTAAGTGACCTGATTTTCAGGTCTATAAAAATAAGCGATATACTTGCATATAAATGTAAACTACAGATGATTTATTTGTTAACATATGCCTGATTGTTAACATGCTGCAGTTAAAAAATGACGCTTGGCTTTAAGGTCTTTTGAGAATAAACCGAAAAAGGGAGGGATGGTTTGGAGGGACGAAAGACTTTAGAAAATAGACTTACGAAGTTTCCAAAACTTCGTAAGTCTGAAATAGGTGTATCAGCCCACAAGCTTCTTATACTTGAGCCTGTGCGGCGCGGTATCACCAAGTCGTTTTTTGCGGTTCTCTTCATACTCGGTATAGTTACCTTCGAAAAAGTAAACCTGTGAGTTACCTTCAAACGCAAGAATGTGGGTGCAGATACGGTCGAGGAACCAGCGGTCGTGACTGATGATCACGGCGCAGCCACCAAAGTTTTCCAAAGCTTCTTCCAGCGAACGCAGGGTATTTACGTCGATATCGTTAGTCGGCTCATCGAGTAATAGCACGTTGGATCCTTTAGTAAGCGTGATAGCCAGGTGCACACGATTACGCTCACCGCCGGAAAGTACGCCAACTTTTTTCTGCTGATCGGCACCATTGAAATTAAAACGCGAAACGTAGGCCCGTGAATTGAGCGACTTATGACCAACCATAATATTTTCCAGCCCGCCGGTGATATTTTCCCAAACAGATTTGTTAGGGTCGAGGTCGTCATGCAGCTGATCTACATATCCTAAAGCTACTGTTTCACCCACGCGGAAAGTTCCGGCGTCAGCTTTATCCTGACCGGTGATCAACCGGAACAAAGTGGTTTTACCTGCACCATTCGGACCAATGATACCTACGATACCTGCGGGCGGTAATGAGAAGCTCAGGTTTTCGAACAGTACCTTATCGCCGTAGGCCTTAGTAACTCCGTTAGCTTCTATCACCACATTACCCAAACGCGGGCCCGGCGGAATGAACAGCTCCAGCTTATCTTCACGCTCCTTGGTTTCTTCCGAAGCCAATTTTTCATAATTGGATAAGCGTGCTTTAGATTTCGCATGACGGGCTTTTGGCGCCATACGTACCCATTCCAGCTCGCGCTCCAAAGTTTTCTGGCGTTTGCTTTCGCTTTTCTCTTCCTGCGCCAAACGTTTGGCTTTCTGGTCGAGCCATGAAGAATAGTTACCTTTCCACGGAATACCTTCACCGCGGTCGAGTTCCAGTATCCAGCCTGCAACATTATCCAGGAAGTAGCGGTCGTGTGTAACGGCGATAACCGTACCCTTATATTGTTTCAGGTGCTGCTCCAGCCAGTCGATAGATTCTGCATCGAGGTGGTTGGTAGGCTCATCCAATAAAAGCACATCAGGTTCCTGAAGAAGCAAGCGGCACAATGCCACACGGCGGCGCTCACCACCAGAGAGGACGCTAATTTTAGTATCCGGGTCGGGGCAGCGCAATGCATCCATAGCGCGTTCCAGTTTAGTGTCGAGCTCCCATGCATTTACGGCATCAATTTTATCCTGCAGTTCGCCCTGGCGTGCCATCAGTTTATCCATGGCATCCGGGTCGCTGTAAACTTCTTCCAGGCCAAACTTTTCATTGATCTCTTCATATTCTTTAAGAATTGCGGTTATCTCGGATACACCTTCTTCTACCACTTCCTTTACGGTTTTATTGGGATCGAGCTCAGGCTCCTGCGCCAGGTAGCCAACGGTATATCCCGGCGCGAAAACTACTTCACCCTGGTATGATTTATCGAGCCCGGCAATGATCTTTAAGACAGATGATTTACCGGAACCATTAAGACCGATAACGCCGATCTTGGCCCCATAAAAAAAGGATAGATATATATTTTTTAAAACTTGTTTCTGCGGAGGGTATATCTTGCTCACTCCGGCCATTGAAAAAATGATCTTCTCGTCTGACATTTAATTTTTGAATTATTGATTTAGTGAATTACTGAATAGGGACTCAGTTCATTAATATCGGGATCACAAATATAGCTTTTAGTCCGGAAGTCCGCATAAGCCGGCAAGGGCAGAAAGAACAATTAATAAGTGATTTATATACTATGCTGAAATCACCTTTTTGCAATTCGCAGGCTTTTTCTTTCCAACTTCCGGACATTGGACTTTCCGACTCATCGTTGTAACATTTACTCCATATATTTCGTCATAGTTTTATAAAGGAAAAGATAAAATTTCAGAGCTAAACGACTGATAGTTACGGAATAATGTGGGTGAGTAAAATTCTGTGGAAATCTTGATAACTATTTGACACATTTCCAATCATTTTTTAATTCATTTGCGTACAAAAGAATGTACAATCTGTTCAAGTTCTTTTAATAATGCCGTAATGTCATATTAATGACGAAATTACCTGTTGTAACAACTAAATGATATTGAGCGTCGCAATGAGCGTTAAACTTTTGCGTTATGAGAGGGTCAAATAAGTAAAATTTCAGCCATTTACTGCACGTTGAAAGTTTTTTAAAGGTTTTTGTTCATTATTTTCTTTGTATAAAGTTTAACTTTAATAGATTGCGCATCATAATAATGTCTGCTTTTTTTAGGCACAAAAAATTGGCAGTATTGTTGCAGATGAGGTATTATGCGCATCTGCGAAAACAAATAATATGCAGAGACGTACATAATTTGAAAGGTATTATATGGAAGCTAAATTTTCGCCACGGGTTAAGGATGTTATCCAGTATAGCAGGGAAGAGGCGCTACGCCTTGGGCATGATTATATTGGCACCGAACATCTCTTACTTGGGCTTATCCGCGACGGTGATGGCATCGCTATCAAGCTGCTTAAAGGGTTGAGCGTTGATACGGCTAAACTGCGCCGCGCTATTGAAGATGCTGTAAAGGGCACGATCGGAACGAATGTGAACATCGGCAGCATCCCACTGACCAAACAAGCGGAAAAAGTATTGAAGATCACTTATTTAGAAGCGAAGATATTTAAGAGTGACGTGATTGGCACTGAACACTTATTGTTATCGATATTGCGTGATGAAGATAACATTGCATCACAGATATTGCTGCAGTTCAATGTTAATTATGAGATATTTAAAGGTGAGGTAGAATCGCACAAAACTGATGTGACCGACGAAATGCCGGGTTCACCTACGGGTGGTGAGGATGAATTTAAAGAAGATGATTCCTTCAGCCAGCCTAAAAAGGTCTCCGATATTAAATCTAAAACCCCTGTGCTTGACAACTTTGGCCGTGACTTGACCAAAGCTGCCGAAGATGGACGTTTGGACCCGATAGTTGGTCGTGAGAAAGAAATTGAAAGAGTATCTCAGATCCTGTCACGCCGCAAAAAGAACAACCCTATATTGATCGGTGAGCCTGGTGTAGGTAAATCGGCCATTGCTGAAGGTTTGGCATTGCGTATTGTTCAGCGTAAAGTGTCACGCGTATTATTTAATAAACGTGTGGTAACGCTTGATCTGGCTTCATTGGTTGCGGGTACTAAATACCGTGGCCAGTTTGAAGAGCGCATGAAGGCTGTGATGAACGAACTGGAAAAATCACCTGACGTAATCTTATTTATCGACGAAATTCATACAATTGTGGGTGCCGGCGGCGCTTCAGGCTCGCTCGATGCATCAAATATGTTCAAACCTGCCTTAGCACGCGGAGAGATCCAATGCATAGGTGCAACCACGCTGGACGAATATCGCCAGTACATTGAAAAGGATGGCGCCTTAGACCGTCGTTTTCAAAAGGTAATGGTTGAGCCGGCTACACCTGATGAAACTATCGAGATATTGACCCGCATTAAGGATAAATATGAAGAGCACCACGGTGTAACTTACACTCCCGAAGCTATCAATGCCTGCGTTACTTTAACCGCAAGGTATATTACCGATAGGTTCTTGCCAGATAAAGCTATTGACGCTTTGGACGAAGCCGGTTCCCGTGTTCACTTAACTAATATCCACGTTCCGCAGAACATTTTGGATGTTGAGCAGAAGATCGAACAGATCAAAATAGAGAAGAATAAAGTGGTTCGCAGCCAGAAATATGAAGAGGCAGCTAAACTGCGCGATACTGAAAAGCATTTGCTTGAAGAATTAGAGCAGGCTAAAGCTGTTTGGGAAGCTGAAACCAAATCAAAACGTTATACAGTAACCGAAGAGAATGTTGCTGAAGTGGTAGCCATGATGACCGGTATTCCGGTTCAAAGGGTTGGACAGGCCGACAGCCAAAAGCTGTTGAATATGTCTGAAACTATTTCGAGCAAGATCATTGGCCAGGAAGAAGCTATTAAAAAGCTTACCCGTGCTATACAACGTACTCGCGCCGGATTGAAAGATCCTAAAAAACCGATCGGTTCATTTATATTCTTAGGCCCGACTGGTGTTGGTAAAACTGAATTGGCAAAAGAGCTTGCCCGTTTCATGTTCGACACTGAAGATGCTTTGATACAAATAGACATGAGCGAATACATGGAAAAATTTGCTGTATCAAGGTTAGTAGGTGCGCCTCCGGGTTACGTAGGATACGAAGAAGGCGGACAGCTTACTGAAAAAGTACGCCGCAAGCCTTATGCTGTGATCCTGCTTGATGAGATCGAAAAAGCGCACCCTGATGTATTTAATATTCTGTTACAGGTATTGGATGAAGGTCAGCTGACTGATTCATTAGGCCGTAAAGTCGATTTCAGGAATACGATCATTATCATGACCTCGAATATCGGTGCACGTCAATTGAAAGACTTTGGCCAGGGGGTTGGTTTCAGTACCTCAGCTAAAGTAAACCAGGCAGATGCCCACTCACGCGGAGTTATCGAAAATGCATTGAAACGTGCTTTTGCGCCTGAATTTCTGAACCGTATTGATGACGTTATCGTGTTCAACTCACTGGGTAAAGAAGAGATATTCAAGATCATCGATATCGAGCTTTCTCACCTGTTTGGCAGGGTAAATACTTTAGGCTTCAAGATCGAATTGACCGACAATGCCAAAGAGTTTATTGCCGACAAAGGTTTCGACTCGCAGTTTGGTGCACGTCCGTTGAAACGGGCTATCCAGAAATACCTGGAAGATCCAATTGCTGAAGAAATACTGAAGGGTGAATTAGCCGAAGGCGATACGATGGAAGTTGACTATGATAAGGAAAGCGACCAGATAAAGATTGCAGCCAAACATAGCGGTGAAAATAAAACGCCTAAGGAAGAAGAGCAGAAATAATCTGAAACATATATAAAGAAACGCTCCCGGTTACCGGGGGCGTTTCTTGTTTACCGGCTTTTCTTATATCTGATAATGAATGTAATGCTGCGGGTATGCCTAAACCTTTGTAAATTTTTTTAAAAAAATTTGCGTAACTCAAAAGTTACCCATAAGGTTACGTAACTTACAAGTTACTTATTATGGAAAGAAAGATCACACACAAAGTTTTTTATCCCTGCACACCCGAAATAGTGTGGGAATACCTCACGCAATCTGAACTAATAGAGCAGTGGCTGATGAAGAATAATTTCGAGCTTAAACTCGGTCACGATTTTCAGTTTACTACCGGACCAGTGCCAGGCCTTGATTTTGACGGGATTGTCTATTGTAAGGTACTGGAAATTGAACCCTTAAAAAAGCTGACATACTCATGGAAATGCGGCTCTGGTAATGGTAAGATCACCATCGACTCCATCGTTTACTGGACCTTACTGGCAAAGGATGAAGGAACCGAGCTCTTGCTTGAAAATTCCGGTTTTAAAGAAGCCGACTTCAATGTGCTGATATTTAATGCTATGAATAAGGGCTGGCTGGAGAACATGAATAAAATTAATAAAGTTATAAACGGAACAAACAATGGCAGTACCAACGCTTGACGTATTCCAGGTAATAGCTGACCCAAGCAGGAGGCAAATGTTAAGGATGTTATCAGAAAAAAGCCTGCCTATTAATTCATTGGCTGAACATTTTGATATGAGCCGGCCTGCGGTGTCAAAGCATGTGAAAATAATGTACAATGCCGGCTTTATTTCGGTAGAAGACATCGGGAGAGAGCGGTATTGTACCTTAAAAAAGGATGGGTTTGACGAACTGCAAAAATGGATCAGCTTCTTTGATAATTTCTGGAAAGACAAACTGGCAAACCTGGAAACACTATTAAAAAATAAGATCAAAAAACAATGAAAACCGCAACATTAACCGCGCAGCAAAACTATCACAGCAGTATAGTGGTAAATGCAAGCGCTAACGAAGCATTTGACAAGATCAGTCGGGTAAACGAATGGTGGGCCTCAAATTTTGAGGGCAGCGCCAAAAATCTGGGCGACGTTTTTACCGTACGGTGGGGCGACACGTTTGTTACCTTTAAAATTGCTGAAGCTATTCCCGCGAAAAAAGTTACCTGGCTTGTTACAGATTGCTGTTTGCCGTGGCAGAATGATAAAACTGAATGGACAGGCACGGAGGTAGTATTTGAGATAGCGAAAGAAGATAATGCTACCAAAATTGACATGACCCATGTTGGCTTAACACCAGACGTTGAATGTTATCAAAATTGCGAGGCCGGCTGGGACCATTATATACTAAAGAGCCTGTTTACATTTTTGGATGAAGGGCATGGCGTATTGCAGAAAGGTTAGTGATATGCTCAAGAACAGCTATAAATAATCTTCCGGAAAGGATGCCTCCTTATAGCTGTTTAATTGTAAAAATTATTTTTGAGGCGGTTCATAATCAACCGGGAGCATTAGGGCTATCAAGTAGTGCCTAAAAAAGGTAGTAATCTTGTTTTTTAATACTAATCAGGCTGAGGTATCCGTTTAAATGATAATTGATTTTTTAAATAAATTATTATCGGGGTTTAAACCTTTTTAATTTTTTTTGTTCTTAATAATAAACAACAGCGTTACTATGAAAAAAATCTTGACTATCGTTTGCTGCGCAATGGCCTTATTGTCAGTATCGTCATGTACTAAGCAGTACGTTACACCCAATCCCAATGTTTCAGAAATTTTTACTGTAGCGCCTTCAGATTGGTCGCTATATACTGTTGATAACAAATCGTATATGGCTCCTATTTCTGTAACAGATATTAGCAAGGATTTTGCTAATTACGGAGGTGTTATAGTTGCTATTTCTTACTCTGATGGTGTTTACGAACAGTTACCTGAAGTGTATAATGGTGTTTCGTATAGCTATACTTACAATGACGGAAATGTAACTATTTATTCTCAGTCGGCAGATGGAACCACTGCAATAGCGCCAACACAAAGCCTCAACGTAAAGGTTACTTTGGTGGCAACCCAGTGATAATAGATTGCCATTCATAAAAAAGGTGTACCAAAATTCTGGTACACCTTTTTTTATCAAATATCGAATACTGAATGCCGAATAATAATTTCGAAGTTCGGTGTTAGTTATTCGATATTCTTTATTTCTCCATTTGTTCTATCACCGCCTGGGTAACACCGGTGAACGAGAAACCGCCATCGTGAAACAGGTTCTGCATCGTTACCATTTTGGTCAGGTCTGAGAATAGGCTCACACAGTAATCAGCACACTGATCGGCATTAGCATTCCCCAACGGACTCATTTTTTCAGCATAATTAATAAACCCATCGAAGCCTTTTACACCCGAACCTGCTGTAGTACGGGTTGGAGATTGCGATACGGTATTGATACGTACCTTCTTTTTGGTTCCGTAGTAGTAACCAAAGTTCCTGGCAATACTTTCCAGTACTGATTTATTATCAGCCATATCGTTATAGTCTGGAAATACGCGTTGTGCGGCGATATAAGTTAAAGCCACTACCGAGCCCCATTCGTTAATAGCATCATGTTTCATCGCAATTTGCAGTATGCGGTGTAAACTCAATGCTGATATGTCAAAACCTTTGTGGGTAAACTCGTAGTTATTTTCGTAGTACGGAATGTTTTTGCGCACATTCACGCTCATGCCGATAGAATGCAGGATAAAGTCAACACCGCCGCCGAAATGTTCGATGGTTTTAGTGAAGAGGTTTTCCAGGTCGTCATTGCTGGTCACGTCAGCGCCGACAACCGGAGCGTTGCACTCTTTAGCCAGGTTATTAAGCTCGCCCATACGCAATGCCAGCGGAGAGTTTGACAGAACGATCTCAGCGCCTTCCTGCGAACATCTTTGAGCTACTTTCCATGCGATAGATTGCTCATTAAGCGCACCGAAAATGATGCCTTTTTTGCCTTTTAATAAATTATAAGCCATTTCTCTTTGGTTTAATGAAGCGGTAAAGTTATATATTAAAGTCAATAGTCGATAGCCTTAAGTCGAAAGTTGTATTAAAGTTTGATTTAAAGCCAACTCAGAACTTATGGCTCATACTTAAAACTATCCTGCAAGTAATTCCCTCGCATTCTGTAATGCGCTCTCGCCCGGTTTATCACCGCTCAGCATTTTGGCTATCTCCACAATGCGTTCCTGTATATCTAATTGTTTGATTCGGGTATAGGTGGTGGCGGCTGCATTGTCTTTATATACAAAATAATGCGATTGCCCTTTGCTGGCTATTTGCGGCAAGTGGGTCATGGTGATCACCTGCAGGTTATTGGCAAGCCGTTCCATAATAATGCCTACTTTGTTGGCTACCTCACCAGACACACCTGTATCGATTTCATCAAAAATAATGGTTGGTAATGCGGTTTGCCGGGCAATAAGCGATTTAATGGCCAGCATCAACCTCGATAACTCACCACCAGAGGCTACTTTGCTCATTTCGGCAAGAGCGTGGCCCTTATTGGCGGAAAAGAGGAAACGGACATCGTCGATACCCGAGTCCGAAAGACCGGAAGACCGAAAGTCTGCAAGATTTTCTGTCTTTCCGTCTTTTTGACTTTCCGACTTACGGACTGTCTGTTGGATGGTGAGTGTGGAGCTTCCCATTCCCATTTCTGCAAGTGTTTCAATGACCTGCTTTTCGATCTGAGGAATGGCTTTAGCGCGATTAGCGGAAAGTTGTCCCGCTAATAGTTCCAGATCTTTCTTTTCAGCGGCGATCTGTTTTTGCAGTTTCTCTATTTCTTCATCGCCATGCACTGCCTGCTGTATTTTTTCCGACAGATCGTCCTGTAATTGCAGCAACTCGGCATTAGTGCTTACGCGGTGTTTCTTCTGCAAATTGTAGATCAGGTTCAGACGTTCATTGATCTCTGTTGCCCTTGCTTCATCGGTATGGGTACGCTGTTCAATGTTCTCGATCTCTGATGAGATGTCTTTTAGTTCTATTACAGTGCTTTTCAGCCGCTC
>JBQCEA010000144.1:0-3373 GCA_051960695.1 Mucilaginibacter sp.
AGAAGCTATTGGCGTAAAACCAGCCTTGATGAACTCATTAACGCCTTTCGGGTACTCTACACTGGCCAGTGAGGTTTGGTGTACCATATCATAACTCACAATATTGATAACACACTCAGGCACCTCATGAATATTTTCCAGCGTGTGCTTGGTTGTACTGTCGCGCACCCTGCGCGATGGCGAGAATACGCACAACGGTGGATTGGTGCTAAACATATTGAAGAAACTAAACGGACTCAGGTTCACATTACCATTCTTATCTACCGTTGAGGCAAAGCAAATAGGCCGTGGTGCAATGGCATACTGCAGATAGTTTTGCAGATCGACCGGGGTGAGATCGGATGTTTTTAATATCAGCATCTGGTTTGTTGTAATGTTGGAAAGTTGAAATGTTGTAAGGTTATTTCTTCTTTCTTTTAGCTTCAAAATCTTTTAAATAATCTATCAGGTTTTTAGTTTTCGCAGAAAATTCGATACTTCTTTGATATAAAGACGTAGAAACTTCGCTGTCAATTTTTCCTGCTTTTGTTAAGATGGTTAGTTTATTCCTAAACTCTCCGGAAGATCCCTTCGCATAATTTAAAAATCTGATAAAATCAGGATTATTATTGTATTCAAAACCTTCAGCAATATTATCTGACATTGAACAAGCCGCTCTTCGCAATTGATCCTTCATTCCCCAGTCAGATTTCAATGGTTCATTATCGCATATTCGATAAATCTCAACAGCTATATCAATGGTTATCTTCCATATTTCAAGTTCTTCAAACTTTCTATTTTACTCATTCAGTAACATTACAACTTTCCAACATTACAACCTTAACATCATAACTTCTTCAAATCCAAAATCGAAAACTTTGATTCCGCCTTTTTGATCACATTGCTTAGCATGCCTAAACCTGTCACCTCCATTTCTACCAGATCACCAGGTTGCAGCCATTGCGTTTGATAGTTGGGGTCGTTTAACAATCCTGTGCCATTTAGTTCCAGAAAGCAGCCTGTGCCAACAGTACCTGATCCGATAACATCGCCCGGCAGCACATCGCAACCGTAGGCACAGCGCTCGATGATCTCGGCGAATGTCCAGTCCATATCACTCATGTTACCATTGGAAACCTGTTTGCCATTCACATGGCACTTCATTTCCAAATTATAAGCATTCCCTGTGTGACCTGGTTTTGGAGCGATTTTATATGGCTCCAGCTCTTCCGGCGTAACCAGCCACGGACCAATCACCGTGGAAAAATCCTTCCCCTTAGCCGGACCAAGATTGAGCTTCATTTCCTCCATTTGCAAAGTGCGGGCACTCATGTCATTCATGATCATATACCCTGCAATGTAACTGTCAGCTTCCGATGCCTGTATGTTCCTGCCTTTTTTATTAAGCGCTATAGCAACTTCCAGCTCGAAATCCAGTTTTTCAAAATGGTCGGGCATGCACTCTATCTCTCCTATTCCCTGTATGGCATTATGATTGGTAAAATAGAATATCGGATACTGGTCAAACTCCGGTATCATTGGGGCGTTACGGTTCCTGCGCGCCGCCGCCACATGCTGACGAAATGCATACCCATCCCGGCATGAGGTAGGGTGCGGAACTGGCGCAATCAGTTCAAAGAACAGCTCTTCTTTAGCATCCAGCTTACCTGAAATGATATCCTCGTTAACCCGCCTTGCACGGTCCATCAGTTCGTCGCCTCCCCATAAAAACTCATTCATATTATTGGGTATCAGCTTGTGGCACGAGTTGAGATTATAGATATGTCCGTTCACATAAATGCCCAGGTGTTCCCGGTCTTCGGTTTTATAGGATACTAATTTCATGGTCGGTTAGTTGGTTTTGTCAAAGCTAAGTTTTTGGTTGTATTAGTTGTAATAGTTGTATTGGTTAAATTAGTTCTGACACCAATACAACTATTTAAACCAATATAACCACTACAACCAAATACTATGCTTGCATAATAATAATTTTCCTTATATTTTTGTATAGCATGTTGCGTGTACAAACACATTTTCTATTCTCCCTCGGTCTCACTTCTATGAGTGACGCCTCCTCTTTCAGGGACGCCATGCTGTGTAAGATTGTTTTGGCGCAATACTAAGTTTTTGTCGAAAGGTTGTAATGTTTGAATGTTGTAAAGTTGATTGCTTCATAACATATCAAACTATTCTGGCCTTTCAATCGTTTTAATGTTATATAATTTATTGTTGTAAGGTCTTGATTATTAACCTTTCAACCTTACAACATTCCAACATTTAAACCACTAAAACCCATGCCTGTATATCATAAATTAGGAAAGATCCCGCCTAAACGGCATACGCAATTCCGTAAGCCGGATGGCACTTTATATGCCGAAGAACTGGTATCAACGGAAGGCTTTTCGAGCTTGTATTCGCTGGTATACCATGCTTATCCGCCAACTATTGTAAAGCAACTTGGTGAGCCTTATTCCGTAGAGCCGAAGATCGCCCGCGAAAAGCACCTGAAACATACCAGTCTCCTCGGGTTTAAGATAGAACCGGAAGATGATTACTTAAAAAGCCGTAAACCTGTTTTGGTAAACAGCGACCTGCATATTTCACTGGCTGCACCGCGCAGATCCATGACGGATTATTTCTATAAAAATAGTCAGGCCGACGAGGTTATTTTCGTCCACGTTGGATCGGGTACTTTAAAGACCGGCTACGGTAATATCAAATTTGAATATGGTGATTACCTGATCGTTCCGCGCGGCACTATTTACCAGATGGAATTTGACAGTAAAGACAACCGCCTATTCATCGTGGAAAGCTTTAGTCCGATCAGGTCGCCTAAAAAATATCTGAACCAATATGGCCAACTGATGGAGCATTCTCCTTACTGCGAACGCGACCTGAAGCTACCTGCCGACCTGGAAACCCACGACGAAAAGGGCGATTTTAAGGTACTCATCAAAAAGCAGGGGTTGATCTATCCATATATCTATGGTACACATCCGTTCGATTTTATTGGTTGGGATGGCTTTCATTATCCTTATGGCTTTTCGATCCACGATTTCGAACCGATAACAGGCAGGCTGCATCAACCACCGCCGGTACATCAAACATTTGAAGGGCACAACTTCGTTATCTGTTCTTTCGTGCCGCGCAAATTCGATTATCATCCGCTATCTATCCCTGCGCCTTACAATCACAGCAATGTGGATAGCGACGAGGTATTGTATTATGTGGATGGCGATTTCATGAGCCGCAAAAGCGTAGTTAAAGGTCAGATCACTTTGCATCCTGGTGGTATACCGCATGGTCCGCATCCGGGTTCAGTGGAGAAATCTATCGGCAAGGAATCAACCGATGAACTTGCTGTGATGATAGACCCATTCAGGCCATTGATGCT
>JBQCEA010000145.1:0-6391 GCA_051960695.1 Mucilaginibacter sp.
AGCGGATATTTTCGTGCAGATAATCCCTCGCAACAGAGAGTGTCATGGTAAAAATTGCCCCCTTGCTGGTTGAGTAGGCAAACCGGTCGGTAATACCCACGCTGGCTGCTATGGATGCTGTATTCAGTATTACGCCGCCACCGTTGTCCTTCATCATGGGTATTGCTGCAAACAGACAGTTATAAGCACCTTTCACGTTCACGTTCATCACGCGGTCAAAGTCGGCTTCGCTGGTGGTATCGGCTTTGCCAATATGCGCTACGCCCGCATTGTTAACCAGTATATCTATTTTACCAATTGATTTAAAAATATCAACAACCTGTTTCTGGTCGCTGACATTGCAGATATGATAAGCGGCGTTATAGCCTTTTTGCTTGAGTTCATTTACGGTTGCTGAAGCTGTATTTTCGTCCAGTTCAATGATGTGAACAAAAGCTCCCTGTTGTGCAAAAAGCTCTGCTATTGCTTTACCGATCCCACTGCCGCCGCCGGTAATTACTGCTGATTTATTATTTAAGTTAAACATAGTCTGAACACGATTTAGCGATTTAAGGGATTGGCAGGATTTACCATCACTCTTTCAACTAATCTCTGATCTCCAGTCTCTAATCTCTGAGATCGAAGATCTTATCCATCAACTTCCACTTTTCACCGGGTTTTGAGCCGGGCAGTGGCTGCTGAAATTTCCACATCAGCGTTTCCCATTCGTCCACTTTAGGATTAAATTCATCCATAGCTGCCTTACGGTCAAAGCTGAAGGAGTCATCCGTTTCCATGATCATGAACATGCGGTTGCCGACGCGGTAAATTTCCATATTTGTTATCCCCGAATCAAGAATACTTTTCTTTATTTCGGGCCAAATATCACGATGATAGGCTTCGTATTCGGCTATAAGATCTGCATCATCCTTTAAATCAAGCGCTAAACAGTATCTTTTCATAGGTTAATTGATTAAAGATCAAGCTCAACTACTGGTATATCATAAGGCGGTTTATTTTTAGGTAAGGCCAGTTCAATATCGCTGCCATTGGCTGCATACTTCAGTTCAGAATAATCATTCAGGAACTGGGCGTATTTCACCTTGCCCGCATATCCGGGCAGTTTTAGCTTGCCATTCCCGGGGTAATCATACAGATGGACGTACAGCTTTTTGGTTTTGGGGTTATAAGTGAGTTTTGTGCCCTCGGGTGCTTTGAAGTCGGCAGGAGCATAGGTGCAATCGTAAATAGCCTGGCTGTTGGCATGCATCCAATAAGCCATGCTGTCCAGTGCATTGGTAGCACGATAATCAAACTCACCACGTGCAGTCGGGCCAACATTCAGGATCAGGTTGCCGCCGTTGCTTACTGAAGATATCAGCAGATCAAGCAGCTGACGATGGGTTTTCCAGGTATTTTCATCACGGTAGTATCCCCATGAGCCGGAGAAGGTCTGGCAGGTTTCAAAGGTATGGCCCTTGTATTTGTCCAGCTCTTTGGTGCTCACTTGTTCAGGCGTTTCAAAATCGCCGCCGTCGCTGTAATCATACAAACCCAAACGGTTATTAACGATAATGCCGGGCTGCAGCTGCCTTACCATTTTCAGCAGGTTCACAGCGTCCCAATCCTTGCCCCATTTACCATGTTTGGAGCCTTTATTCCACGACCAATCCAGCCACAAGATATCGATCTTGCCATAGTTGGTCATCAGTTCCTTTACCTGGTTACGCAGGTATTCGCGGTATTTGTTCATATCACGGCCTTTATTCAGGCGGTCGTAATTAGCCTGGCTGCTGTCCACTTGTGTTAGGGGATATGCATCATCGGCTGTATAATCAGGGTGGTGCCAGTCGAGCAGTGAATAATAGAAGCCTACTTTCAATCCTTCTTCCCTAAACGCCTGTACATATTCTTTTACCAGGTCGCGGTGAGCGGGAGTGTTCATTGCCTTATAATCGGTGTATTTCGAATCGAATAAGCAAAAACCTTCGTGGTGCTTGGTCGTTAGCACGGCATATTTCATACCTGCTGCTTTTGCTGCCCTTGCCCATTTATGCGGGTCGAAGTGGTCAGGATCGAAACGTTTAAAATACTTTTCGTATTCCTCATTGGTCATGTGCTCGTTGTGTTTCAGCCACTCGTGCCGTGCACCCAGCGAATACAACCCCCAGTGAATAAACATGCCGAACCGGGCATCGGTCCACCATTCCATGCGCTTTTTCTTTTGCGCTTCAGTTTCATTGCCGATACGTTTTTTCTGGGCCGATGCAATAGATGCTGAGCATATCAGCACCAAAAATGCGATAGAGATTTTCCTGATCATAGTTAGTGACTTATTGCCTGTTGCTGAACAGATTTAACACGAATATTGGTTAATGCGAAATAGAAAATGTATGTGAAACAAATGAGCGGCATAAGGTAAGCCACGCGAATATTGCTCATGTCCGAGACACGGCCAAGCAACAGCGGGATTACTGCGCCGCCAACGATACCCATAATAAGTAGTGATGAGCCTTTCTTGGTCTTTTCGCCGAGGCCGCGGATGCTTAATGAGAAAATGGTCGGGAACATGATGGACAAAAAGAAAGGTACGCCCATGATGGCATAAACCGAAAGTTTACCATCGAGGAAATAGGCGAGCACGATTAATCCACAGTTGATAACGCTGTAGGTGATAAGTAAAATCACGGGACGGATAAAACGCATAGCAATGCTGCCCGCAAAGCGGCCGATCATAAAACCGGCCATAGCCAGCGCCAACAGGCCTGCTGCTTCTTTTTCCTGTATTGAACCTACATATTTTGAATACCGGATAAAAAAGCTGGTAACAGCTGCCTGTGCCCCCACATAGAAGAAGATGCCGCCTACGCCCAGCAACAGATTTTTTTCTCTGAAGATAGAGCCCCAATCAGCATGAGCGTCGCTGTCGCTGTGTTCTTTGATATCGGGCAGCGATGTTCTCCATATTAATATTGCTACAGACAGTACTACAAGAGCAATAATGATATAGGGTATTTTCACCGCATTCGATTCGCTCTGCAAGTAGTTATGCAATTGCTGGGCGCTCATAGCGTGTTCCTGCGCTGCGGTAAAACTTTTACCTGATAATATGAACGTACCGCCGATTATCGGCGCCAGGAAAGCAGCAAGCCCATTGAATGATTGTGCAAAATTGATGCGCCAGGTTGCATGTTCGGGGTCGCCTAAGTTATTAATGTAAGGATTGGCAGCTGTTTCGAGCATACCGCAGCCGCTGGCAATAATGAAGAGGGCGAATAAGAAGAAACCATAAACACGCATCTGTGCTGCAGGATAAAACAGGAAAGCGCCGATGGAAAATAATAGCAGTCCTAAAACGATGCCCTTTTTATATCCATACTTGTGCATGAACAATCCTGCCGGTATAGCAACAAGAAAATAAGCGATATAATAAGCCGAATCGACAAAAGCGGATTGAAGGTCGGTTAACTGGCATGCTTTTTTTAAGTGAGGAACCAGGATAGAGTTAAGATTGAGCGATATGCCCCACAAAAAGAACAGGGATGTGATGAGGGCAACTGCAAAAGCGCCGTTTTTCTTGGTCATAACCAGGCTTATAAATTGTGTGTCTGTCCAGCCTGCACTAACTTATCTCGGATAGCTGAACAATTGGTTATTACAAAGAAATAAATTTTGAGGAATAATTCAGGCCGAAAGTGTAATAAATGTTTGGTTAACATATTTATTCCTGGCTGCTGAAAATTCTGGCTTCAGTTGCTGACTGAAACTCCGCCCTGGCTTCAGTTTGCAACTGAAGCTTTAGGATAGAGGGCAGTTTTAAACTGCCGTGCATCTATAATTTCAGTCGCAGACTGAAACCAGGTAGGTTTCAAAAGTATAAGGAACAGTTATAATTTTACACTCATTGCTTTCCCTTCATACCTGATCTCTTTATCAGCTTTATCGGTTACAGCTTCATCTGAGCCGTGTGCACCGTTCACTAATACAATATTGAATTTCTGGCTTTTGGGCATTCCATTATAACCGCCGTTGATATTTGAAATAGATAAGGTATGCTGCTTATCGTTCCAGGTTAAAGTATAGGTAGCATAATTGCCTTTCTCATAATTATAGTTGTCGTTTTCATCTTCATAGATGGTGAACTTGCCATTCGCGCCTGGATAAATGCGCAACTCTACAGGCTTATTTTTCTTTTGCGTAGCATATTCTACCTCAGCGCCCATTGGGATTATAGAACCTGCCTTTACATAAAGCGGCATAATATTTATAGGTGCGGAGGCATCAATGGTCTGACCGCCTTTTAGTTTTTCGCCTGTCCAGAAGTTGTACCAGGTAGTTTTGGGCAAGTAAACTTTGCGGGTTTGTGCCCCTTGATCGGTAACCGGGTTCACCATAAACGCCGGCCCGAACATATACTGGTCTGGAATGCTGTAAACCTGCGGATCATTCCGGAAGTCGAAAGCCAGCGAACGCATCATGGTATAATTATCCAATGTGGTTTTACCGGCAAGGGAATAGATATATGGCAGCAGGCGGTAACGCAGTTTGTCGTATTTCAGCAGGATAGCTTTGGTGTTATCATCCCAGTTTTTGGAGAACAAAGCACGTTCGCCTTTGCCATGTATACGGAATATCGGGCAAAATGTACCAAACTGGAACCAGCGGGTAAACAACTCGCGGAACTCAGGTTTCGACCAATCAGGCGCCTGCCAATGGTATTGGTATCCGCCAATGTCTGATGTCCAGTAAGGTATACCTGACGCGCAGGCATTGATGCCCTGCGGCACCTGGCTTTTGAAAGCCCCAAATCCGCAGAAAATATCCGACGACCATAAAGTAGCAGCATTGCGCTGCTCACCTGCAAAAGATTGACGTATCAGGAAAAACGCCCGTTTGCCCGGAATGTCCCTGCGCCAGCCATGGTAAATTCCTTCGGAATGTTCAAGCGAGTAGGTGTTAAAGTAATCGATGCCTTTGCCTATCCAAAAATTGGCTTTGCGGCGATCATCTAATAAATCCCCATTGTCCGGCTCGCATTGGTCTACCCACCAGGCATCCCAGCCGAAACGTTTTACCAAACTATCGCGCGCCTGGTCCCAGTACAGTTCACGCGCTTTAGGGTTATGTGCATCATAATAAGTGTCGAAAGTGTGGGTCACCACGTTATCCCAGGTAATAGAGGTTAAACCTCCCATTTTTTGCAGCGCATCATAGTTTTTGGTGCCTTTGCCGAACACCGGCCAGATGGATATCATGCCATGTATGTCGGCTTTATGCAGTTCATCCACCATCTTTTTCGGGTTGGGATAGCGGGTTGGGTTCATTTCATGGATACCGATAGGAAATGGGTCCCAGTAGTACCAATCCTGCACAATTACATCTACCGGAATATGGTTATTGCGGTAATTGTCTTTTACCGATAACACTTCTTGCTGGCTCATATACCTATCCTGCGATTGAAATAAGCCGAACGCCCATTTCGGGAACATCGGCGCTTTGCCTGTTGCTATGCGGTATGAATTGATGATCTGATCGAAACCGGGACCGTAGAAGAAGTAATAATCTACCTGCTTACCACTTTCAGATACATATTTGAATTTGGTATTATCCGCTTCAGCGCCATAAAAGTTTGAGGCCGAATAGTTATCCCACATCAAACCATAACCACGGGTTGAAAGCAGCACCGGTATAGCACCTGTCATATAGCTGATAGCCAGGTCCTGGTTGCGGCCTTTATAATTGATAGAAAGCGTATCGGTAGGATGGCAACCCAGGCCAAATAAACCTTCATTTGCTGGTGAGTTGAACTGGGTGCTTACATTGTATGTTTGGATACCGGCAATGGTAGCCGGTGTTACAGTTTTATTATCGGCATGGTCCTCAGAAAGTATCTCATTTCCTTGAAGATCGGTATAGCGGATGGCATTTGTGGCCCTATCCACCCACACTTTTAACCGCTTAGTGGTGATCACATATCCGGTCTTATTTTCGGCAATATTGAACGACGGGTAACTCCACTTTTTGTTAACCACCAGCGAAGGCTTATCCTGGAAGTTATTGAAAATGGTGTATTTCACCTCAATGATATCATCTTTGCAGATGTAGATATGCATCAGGCCTTTATCAAGCTTGAATACTACGCCGTCGGTTTGTTTTTTATAGCTGATAACTTTTGCCCCGGCATTTAATACCGGAAAAAGGCATACGAAAAGGATGGCAGTGCAAAACTTGCGCATTAAATTGCTGATCATGGCTTAAAGATAATTGGCTTTCGGCTGCAAAATAATAAATGTTAAAATAACATTACTATTTACATTAAACTTACCTTATTCAGATAATTATCGAGATAAGCGCGGGGTGAATGGCCAGTAACGCTTTTAAAAACCCTGTTAAAGTTGTTAATGCTGGTGAA
>JBQCEA010000146.1:0-2290 GCA_051960695.1 Mucilaginibacter sp.
ATACGAAGTGAATGGCAGCAAACTGGTGTTGTTTGTTAAGCCATCGCAGGCGTTAATAATGGATCACTCTTTTATCAATGTGCTTGTTAACAACGAGCCGGAATATAGCAGCCGGTTTATTGGCGACTCGATACAAAAGATAGTGCTTAATATTTCACGTTCCCAGCTTTCGCCTGGTAACTATTTAAAGATACAGATCCGCACGCTGCTTACCGTATCAGACGATAAATGTAAGGACCTTGACAACCCCGCCATGTGGATCAAGGTATTAAAATATTCATATCTGCTGCTGAACCATAGCGATAAGAACTTTTTTAATGACGTAAACATCAGCAACTGCTTCGATTCGAAAAAAGCGATCGTTTATCCGGCTGATCCTACCCTGCATGACCTGAAGGCCGCGGCATGGGCTTACGCAAGGCTTAAAAAGGCCGGGCTGAACAACATTCCTGTATTCCCGGCTGATAGGAAACCCGATTCATTACGGAATTATATAGTGATAGGCGCTATGCCCGAATTAACTGCTGCACAGCGGGCACAGGTAAAAATTACGCCACAAAGCGGCGAAGGCCTTTTCTACCTCAATAAATCTATCGTAACCGCTACCGATACCGTTATGCAGGTAGTTAACGTAAAGGGTACCATTACGCAGGTTAAAAGTGTAATTACCGAGAAAGACCCTTCTGAGGTGTTATACATTACCGGCGGCGACGATAACGGTTTGGAAAAAGCCGTTACCGCATTGGGTAACATGAATATCCTGAACTCAACCTTCGGCGATTACCTGCTGATAGACCAGGCCGAGAATACCTTCTTTAAAACCATCGACGAAAACCGCTCAAAACTGACCCTGAAACAGATCGGCGGCAACGTAAACTTCATGTCGGGCATTGGTTCGTTAAGGAGTATCTATAACTTTAAAAACAGCGATTTCAGCTTTACTCCCAAAGAAGTAGAGATACACTTTGAAGCGCTCTATGGCGCGCTAAGTCCCGGCGACCGCGGTTTCTTCAATATTTATCTTAACGGATCGCTTATCAGCAGTGAAAAACTGGATGTTTCCGGTAAACTGAGTACTTCTGTTACCATCAACCGTTACCAGCACCATAAATACAATACGCTCGAGGCCGAGTTCAGGTTTTACCCGGCAACCGGTAACTGTTTAAACAGCTTTACCAATTTCTTTGCCGAGGTGGATATTGACAAATCGTATCTTGAATCAAAAAACCCGTTCATCACCAACGATTTGAGCTTCTACCAGTATCCCGAAGCATTCAACAGCGGTACAACCCGTATAGTGGTATCAAAAGATATTGCAAAATATGCCGCAGGGGCAATGGGTGAGATCATTTATGAGCTGAACAACAATATTAACGCCAATAACTTCCCCGAGTTTGTATACTCCGATGGCTTTGCAAGCAGCGACCTGAAAAGATATAACGTGGTTGCATTACTTGCCAAAGAAGACCCGTTAATGAATGAGTTTCCGGATGCGCCTATCAAGTTCAATAAAAAATTCCGTCTGTATAACAGCGAATCGAATAAGACGGTTTACCAATTATCAGATAGCGTATCAAATGGGTTAGCGCAGATATTTTACGGCCGCAGCAATAACGCAACGCTGGTATTAACTGCCACCGGCGTGCATCAGGCTGATGCGTTTTTGGCGGCTTCAAAGTCAATAACCGAGCAGCTCTCCACACTATCGAGTAACGTTTGTATATCCGATGTTAACGGCAATAAATACCTGTTCAACATCAATAAATCAAGCGAGAACCTTGAATATATCGATACCAAGAATGCGCTTACACGTTTTTGGGAAAGCTATAACCTGTACATCCTGTTAGGTATATTGGTACTGATACTGCTTGCCTTCCTGTATGTACGTTCACGTATCCAAAGGTCGCAGGAGATATTCTCGGAGGAAGAATAACACAATATTAATTCTATGGCCATGCAACCGGGTAAAATAATGCCGGTTGCATGGTTAAATCATAACGGCAAAATCTTACCCATAAATAAATATGTCAATTCCTGAACTTTTGGTTAATGAGCGGTTTATTACACCTGAGGATAGGAAGAGAATTGAAAATTTATCCGCCGATACAGGCCAGTCCTTTATTAAGGTAGCGCTTAACTTCGGGTATATCTCGCGTAAAAACTACGAGCGCATACTGATCAATTACGATTATAAAATTGAGCAGATCCGCACGGAAGCATTTGATACCGAAATAATCAGGACGATCGACCTCAGAATTGCTGATGAAAAGATAGCCTTACAGTTAAGGAT
>JBQCEA010000147.1:0-6301 GCA_051960695.1 Mucilaginibacter sp.
CTTATCTTCGGGCTGCATGTGCATGTCGGTATCCAGTCGCGCGATCTGGCTATCCATATCGCTAACCAGGTACGGTATTTCCTGCCGCACGTGTATGCTTTGTCTACCAACTCCCCTTTCTGGGAAGGCCGGAATACCGGCTTTAAGTCATTCCGCACTAAGGTTTTTGATAAATTCCCGCGTACAGGCATTCCGGATTACTTTAACAGCATTGAGGAGTACGACCGTTATATCAAACTTTTGGTTAAAACCAATTGCATCGATAATGCCAAAAAGATATGGTGGGATATTCGTGTACACCCTTTCTACGAGACCATTGAATTCAGGATATGCGATTGTCCTACGCTGATTGATGAAACGATGGCTTTTGTAGCATTATTCCAGGCGCTGTGTGCAAAATTGTACAAGTTACGTCAACAAAACATGGCCTTTATCACGTATAACAGGGCATTAATAAATGAGAATAAATGGCGGGCAGCCCGCTACGGAATTGATGGTAAAATGATCGATTTCGGTAAGGAAATGGAAGTGAACACCCGTGCTTTGGTATTGGAATTGCTCGATTTTGTTGACGATGTAGTGGATGAGCTCGGTTGCAGGGATGACCTGCAATATGTTCACCAGATATTAGAGCATGGCACTGGTGCGGACAGGCAACTGGCCGTTTATGAGCAAAGTAGTAACTTTGCCGACGTAGTGGATTACATTACCTCACAAACATTAAAAGGAGTATAGGGATAGATTTGAGTACTGAGATTTGAGTATTGAGATTGCTTATTGCTTTGGTCTCATGTCTCATATCTCATATTTCACATCTCAAAAGAAGAATGATGACTGATAAACCCGAAATAAAAGTAGCCATACTCGACCTTTATAATGGCATAGCCAATGAAGGTATGCGTGGCTTCCAGGATATATTAAAAAAATACAGGGCCAAACACAACCTGAATTTGAATTATGAAATATTCGACCTGAGTCAAAAACTTGAGGTCCCTGAATATGACGACTTTGATATTTACATTGTAAGCGGCGGTCCCGGCAGTCCTTTAGACACTGAAGGCAGCGAATGGGAACGCAGGTATTTTAACCTGATCGATAAACTGGAGGATCATAACCTGTCGAACAATCCGCAAAAGAAACATGCTTTCTTTGTTTGTCATTCGTTCCAGCTGATGTGCCGCAAGTACCGCTTAGGCGATATTAATACACGCCGCTCACCTTCGTTCGGTGTCCTGCCGGTACACTTAACAGCGGACGGACGGACAGACCTGGTATTCGATAATATGAGCGACCCATTCTATGCAGTCGACTCCCGCAGCTGGCAGGTGATCAATCCGGACCATAAGCGACTTGAAGAATTAGGCATGCAGCTACTCGCTATCGAAAAAGAACGACCTTATGTTGATCTGCCAAGGGCAATGATGGCTATTCGTCTGAGTGAGTATTTCATCACAACACAGTTTCACCCGGAAGCAGATGCACAGGGTATGAAGAACTGGCTGTCTAAAGAAGAAAAGAAAGGTGAAGTGATCAATGAACATGGGATCGGCAAATACAACGAAATGCTGGAACGCCTGGATGACCCCGAAAAGATCACGCATACACAAAACACCATAATCCCTAACTTTTTAGATCAGGCAGTTTTGAGTTTGCAGGAGGTGTAACGTTAGTTGGATTGGTTGTAATGGTTAAAAGGATATAACTTTAGAATCTTTTTCAATATGGACCGATCAGCCAGGAAAGCTTTTAATGATAATTTCACTGACGACAAGTATCAGCATTTTCTGCATGAGCTTAACCACGGACTAAAAAAAAAGGCAGAATTTCGTGTAGCGGAAACCCCTGTTTTCCTGACGGATGATTTCCATGATAAGCTTTTGCAAGCTGGTGAAGATATTATCAATATTATTCTTCAGCCTGATTTTAAGCAGCTGACCGAAAGGGCCATACCCGATAAATGGCGCGTAACAAATGAGAACGATCATCCACACTTTCTTGCATTAGACTTTGGTGTTTGTAAGGACGAACAGGGCAACATTGTGCCTAAGCTGATCGAACTACAAGGTTTTCCGTCGCTTTATGGTTTTCAGGTGCATTTGGGTGATACTTATCGATCAGTATTTGATATACCTGACTATCGGACCATCTACTTTAATGGATTGGATAAACAATCATACCTTGAGCTGCTTAAAGAAACCATTGTAGGACCATATCAGCCTGATGAAGTAGTATTGATGGACGTTAATGCTCCGGAGCAAAAAACGGCTGTCGACTTTTATATCACCCACGATTATCTCGGTATACCGGTGATTTCATTGAACGACCTTATTGAGCAAAATGGCAAGCTTTATTATGAAAGCCGTGGTACCTTCAAGCCCATTAAACGCATATACAACCGCCTGATATTTGATGAGATAGATAGCGATCCTAATATTTTTGACAATGTAGTTGATATACGCAAACCGTTGGATGTTGAATGGATAACGCATCCTAACTGGTTTTACCGCATCAGCAAATTCACCATGCCTTATTTAAAAGACGAGTATGTACCAAAAACGCAATTCCTGGATGAAGTACGCCCGATACCGCATGATCTGGAGAATTATGTGCTGAAACCATTGTTCTCATTTGCTGGTCAGGGGGTCATTATCGATGTAACCCAGGAGCATATCAACGATATTAAAGATCCCGAGAACTGGATATTACAGCAAAAAGTAAACTATGAGCCTGTACTGCAATCACCTGAAGGCGGTGTTAAGGTTGAGGTACGCCTGCTTTATCTTTGGCCAAACGGCGAAAGTAAGCCAACATTAGCTATAAACCTGGCACGTTTAAGCCGCGGAAAAATGATCGGAGTACGTTATAATAAGGATTTTAGCTGGGTTGGCGGCACGGTGGCCTTCATCCGAAAGTAAAACCTTATACTAACAAGCTTGTATATTCGTATATAAGATGTGAAAATGTATTAAATTTGTGACGTGAACATTCAATTGATAATAGTGATCTTACTTTTTGCTGCTGCTATTTTTTACGTTGGCAGAATGGCTTATAAAAGTCTTACGTCAAAAAAAAGCTGCGGGCAAAATTGCGGTAAGTGTAGTGTAGATTTTTCAAACATTGAGTCGCCTAAGGCACAGAAATAGCCTAAACCAATTATATTTTCTATACGAATATTGAATTTTAATGGCCAAACAGGTTTTTCAAGCTGATACCCCCGGTAGGTGGACTCGTTTTAAATGGCTAAGCCGTATTATACTTATTGTTCTGGCAGCAGCTGTTGTAGCCGCAGCCGTTACGGTTACTTCAAAGCAATATCCTGTTCTGCCCAATTTAAATCCTGCGCCTAAAAAGCTTACCAAGGAAGAACTTGAACAATTAAAGCGGTCTACAAAATACCGTGCCTTTAAAATGGATACAGAAAGGATCGGTATCCTTAGGCGTAAACTTAAAGAACACCAGCTAAAACACCCTAACAATAAAGACCGAATAAACGCAGGTTTTTACCGTGCCTGGGAACCACAAGCCTATACCTCTCTTGTAGACCATATTGCCCGTTTGGATATGGTAGTAAGCGAAGGCTTTACCCTTACCCCTAACGCAGATACCATCACGGCCAAAGTTGATACCGGACTCATCAATCTGAATAAAAAATACAAAAAGCCGATACTCATATCCTTAACCAACTATATCAATTACGATTCGCAGCATGGCGGATTTGATACCAAGGATATTTACCGCATTATAAAGAGCAAAGCGCTGCGTACAACGTTCATCAACAGTGTAGCAACACAATTAGCTAAATATCATTTTCGGGGAATAAATCTTGAGTTAGAGGACATTAAAGACCGGAACGACAAGAATTTTGTCGCGCTCGAAAAAGAGTTTTATGAGATCCTTCATCCGCAGGGCTACCTGGTGACCACAAATGCATGGCCTGAGGATGACCAGTATGATGTCACCAAGCTGCAGCATTATAACGATTACCTGTTCATCATGGCCATTGATGAACATACAGACGACAGCAACCCCGGCGATCTTTCTAACCAGCATTGGGTTGAAGAAATGCTTGATAGTGTATGTACCAAGATACCAAGCGAAAAGGTGATCCTTACCGTTCAGGGCGGCGGCTATGACTGGCCCGAGAGCAGCACAGGCAAATCTATCAGCTATCAGCAGGCAGTAAGTTTTGCACAGGAAAATAAGAGCAAGATCACTTATGATCCCATATCATCAAACCTGCATTATACTTATTACGATCTTGACAGCCTCGAACATACGGTTTATTTCACGGATGCCGCAACCAATTTTAATGAGATTCGCATGGCAGATGATTGGGCTACGGGTGGCGTTGCCCTTTGGCGGCTTGGTTCAGAAGATCCTCGTTTATGGTCGTTTTTCCAGAAGAACCTCTCTATCGATTCATTGAGAAAAACAGGCATCGATATGAAGCGCCTGCAGACCGTGGGTTTAAATAACCGTATCGATTACGCCGGCGACGGTGAAGTACTCGACCTGGTAACTACGCCAACCACAGGGCATATTGATGTAACAATGGATACGGTGCATTACGCCATAACCAACCAGCATTACATTAAGCTGCCTACTAAGTATGTGATCAGAAGATATGGCTATGCACCCGGTAAGATCGTTTTAACCTTTGATGATGGCCCTGACCCCGATTATACGCCAAGAATTCTCGATATCCTGAAGCGGGAACATGTTCCGGCGGCTTTCTTTGTGGTAGGTTCAATGGCAGAAAAAAACATTTCCATCCTTCGCCGTGAATATGAAGATGGTTACGAAATAGGCAACCACACCTTCTTCCACCCTGATATATCCACCATCAGTTTACAAAGGGTAAACCTCGAATTAAATGCCACCCGAAAACTGATCGAATCCGTAACGGGAAGAAGTACTATACTGTTCAGGCCGCCATTCAATGCGGATGCGGAGCCGCAAACATTGGCGGAAGTTATCCCGGTAGCTGAAAGCCGTAAGCAAAGCTATATCACCATTGGCGAATCTATTGACCCATGGGATTGGCAGCCGGGCGTAACTGCTGATAGTATCATTGCGCGGGTTATTAAACAGAAAGATGCCGGTTCAATGCTTTTATTGCATGATGCCGGCGGTGATACCCGCGAGGAAACCGTAAAGGCTTTGCCTGCAATTATCCATTTCTTTAAAAGTCATGGCTATAAGTTTACAACTATAGCTGATGTGTTGCATACCACCAAGGCAAACCTGATGCCGCCTATCCGCGACGACGCCAACAGCGGTATAATGGGTACGCTATATGACATATTTGTGCAAGGCACATTCTATGGCAACTGGTTTATGCTTTACCTGTTCCTGTCGGCTATTTTCCTCGCTCTCGGCAGAATAATACTTATTGGCGTGCTTGCGGTTAGGCAATATTACGAGGATAGGAAAGATCAAAAAGAACGCAAGGTTGGCGAAGAACTGCACCCTGTAAGCATCATCGTACCAGCGTATAACGAGGAAGTCACTGCTATAAAGACCATTCAAAGTTTATTGCAACTGGATTATTTCAAGTTCGAGATCATTTTTGTTGACGACGGATCAAAGGATAAGACTTTTGAGTTGGTTAATTCGTCATACGGCCATCACCCAATGGTTAGGGTTCTTACCAAACCGAACGGCGGAAAGGCATCAGCCCTGAACTTTGGCCTAACACAAGCACAGTATGAATATGTGGTATGTATTGATGCCGATACCCAACTGAAAAATGATGCTATTCAGCATTTGATGGCCTATTTTACTGATAACGAAATAGGCGCTGTTGCCGGTACGGTAAAAGTGGGTAATGAGAATAACATTATAACCATGTGGCAGTCTATCGAATACATAACTGCACAAAACATGGACCGCCGGGCTTTTGACCTGATCAATAGCATAACAGTAGTTCCGGGTGCAATAGGTGCCTTCCGTAAGGATGCGATAATTAAAGCAGGCGGCTTTACTTCGGATACTTTGGCTGAAGATTGCGACCTTACTATGCGTATTTTGAAACTTGGTTATGTTATCAAAAATAGCGCTGAAGCGATAGCATACACTGAAGCTCCGGAAACATTGAACGCCTTGCTAAAACAGCGTTTTCGCTGGAGTTTTGGAGTGATCCAAAGCTTCTGGAAAAACCGCGACGCTTTGTTCAATAAAAAGTTCAGGTTCTTCGGTATGGTGGGTATGCCCAACATTCTTATCTTCCAGATCATATTGCCATTATTCTCTCCTCTCGCCGACCTGATGATGGTGATCGGCCTGTTTGGTGATAAGCCCC
>JBQCEA010000148.1:0-5869 GCA_051960695.1 Mucilaginibacter sp.
CAATGCAAACGATATGGCAATAACCAGCAGTAAAGCAGGCAGTGCCCAGAGGATATTCATTACCCAGCTTAATGACGCATCTATCCACCCGCCAAAGTATCCGGCTACCGAACCAATTACAATACCCAGCAGCAGACTGATAATGACCGACATTAATCCGACAGATAACGATACCCGCGATCCCAGGATCAATCTGCTCAGCAGGTCCCGGCCATAAATATCAGTGCCCAACCAGAATTTACGTTTGATGATCTGGTGTTTGACGATCTGGTTTTGAAGTTGGGCAGTGCTGTAAAACTGGCCGGGTTTTTTATCTGGTAATTTTTTGCCGGTGACCACTTCCAGCAGGCTGAAGGATGCTTTTATAGGCTTGTCTTCATCGCCCACATATTCATCTACATAAATAGAATCTTTTGCGAAATGGTACCCGGCAATAGGAACGTCTTTATAAAATGGCGGTTGCCCAAACAGCATTTTTCTGAAAAAATTTACAGTATCAACGGGTTCATCTCGCCGTAAACGCAGCATAGTAAATTCAGAGCCCGGCTTTTTGATACTTAACTGAATGGTCATGTTATTGGCTTGCGGGGAGTGATCTGGCATCACCAGGTATCCCAAAATAGCAAACAACACAGAAAGCAGTATAAATACAAGACCGGCAATAGCAATTTTATTACGCTTAAATGCCTTCCAGGTGCGTTGCGATGGAGTTAGTTCGGTCAAGGCTCTCTTTCGATAGATCAGTTGGCTAAATATCGCTTTTTAATGGCAAATACCAAACTTTTTATCGTACAACACGGCCTTTCCACTCGTATTTGCGGCTATTACCTATAAGCCCGATGTACACAAAATAAATAACATGCACGGGTATAAGTAATATAAGCAAGGCAACTAAACCTGTACGTTTCAGGAAAGTGGTTACTGGTAACAGAAAAGCTACTTCGAAGATATATTTCAACAATAACTGTGTTACCAGTAATTTAAAAAAGAAAATATGAAAGAAACCCAACCCGAAGTTTACCAATAGCGATAAGTTAAACAACCATATACTTACGGCAAGGGCCACAATACTCTTGTCTTTATAATGTGTTGATTTGGATGCCCAGCGGCGGCGCTGTTTCAGAAAAGACCCCAATGTATGCTTGGCGTGGGTATAAACGATGGCTTTGCGGTTTTTTAAAAAGCCGATACGGCCTGGAAAACGCTTTGCAACTTTTTGCAGCAGCAACTCATCATCGCCTGATGCCAGGTTGTCTATCCCGCTAAAGCCGCCCACTTCATAAAATACATCTTTCCGGTAAGCGAGGTTAGCCCCATTACAGGTTGATGCATGCTTATTGCCGATGAATGCTGCGCCTATCCCGATAAGATAAGCGAACTCCAGGGTTTGCATATATTCAAACAGTGTGCGTTCCTCAAAATAAGCAACAGGAGAGGAGATCATGACCAGGTTATTATCTTCATAATAGCCAGCCACAGTTGATAACCATTGCGGTCCCATACGGCAATCGGCATCAGTGGCAACCATCAGGTCGCCGGCAGACATGGAGATCGCTTTAGCAATAGCTTTCTTTTTATACGAATTAAGGGGTTGGTCTTCCTTTAATTGCAGGAGCACTACACCCCGGTTTTCATAGCTTCGAATAATGTCAGCTGTGCTATCGGTTGAATGGTCATCAACAATAATGATCTCCGTAAGCTCTTTTGGATAATCTTGCGCCAGTAAGTCTTCTATTGTAAACCTGATATTATTCTCTTCATTTCGGGCGGCTATCATCACAGTTACTTTTGTTTTAAAAGAACCGTTATGAGGTTTTGGCCGCCTCAAACTCGCCCACCCTTTTATAAAGTACATCAATAAAAAAAGGTATATGCCGGTGAGCAGCAGTGATATAAAACTATGAAGCGCGATCAAAGAATTTGAGATTTAATACAAATACCGAACCTAATATAGCAGGAATAATCAGGTTTATGAACCAGATGGAGGATACCGCTGCCATAACTGCGATCTTTTGATTTGTGATATAAGCGAAAAATACCGAAGCCGTTATGTTGCGCACGCCTATGGCGATAAGATCAAGCGATGGCAAAGCCGATTGGATAAAGAAGAGGATAAAAACCATCATCATCATCGGTAAAACCGGGATACCAGGCATCAGTAAGTGAATAACAAGATAATATTGAAACGAAAAAACAAAGAACCGGGCCAGACAAAACCACATGATGTTGAGCAGCTCCGTGAATTTGTATTTGCCCATTATATCGAAGAAACGGTGATACTTTTTAAGGAACATGATCTTATTTAATAGCCTTACCAGCCATATAATGTGAAAATAGAATACGGTGATCAGGATCATGAAGGCTACAGAACCGAGCGTCAGGCTAAACGCTGTCCAGGTATTGAGATGGAAGTCGGTATAATTGAACCAGATCAGCGCCGAAAGACCAAGTACATTAGTGATCACATTTTGACCAAATGAGCCCACTGCCATGGCAAATACGCCATGCATGCGTTTCCTGGAGGGTAAAAACATCACCCGACCACCGTACTCACCAATACGGTTGGGTGTAAATATGGCCCAGGTTAAACCGCAAAAAACTGCTTCTATGGCCTGCCAGGTTGTTATTTTAGTGAGATCTTTTGCCAGGTACTTCCATTTAAAAGCCTCCAGTACCCAGTTAACCAGCATCAGCAAAAAAACAAATGCCATGGTTATCAGCGCCTGCTTATGGCTCACATGTTCTATTAATCCCTTGAATTGTTTAAGATTATTATTGTTGGTAACACGGTGGTAAATAAACAGGAAAGCTAAAATCAAAATGGTAGCTTTTAGCAGGTAAGAGAGCAATTTTTTGGCAGAAGCTGTCAAAAGGTAAAAATTTGTGCAATGTTACGAAAAAGATCATGGTTGAAGGTTCATAGTTCATAGCAATGAAAAAGTGCAATTTAAAGCTATGAACTATGTCCCATGAATATATGCTAACCGATTATTTCAATCTTGGTTTTAGATAAGCAATAGTATTAGCGTAAGCATCTTTAGTTGCTGCGCTGTCATATATTGGGTTGCTTGGGTTAGCGAAGCCGTGATCGGCATCATATTGGTGCAAGTAAAGTTTTTTGCCGGCAGATTTCATATCAGCAGCAAACTTGGCCACAACCTTTTGATTTATCCATCCGTCCTTATTGGCAAAATTACCCAGTACATCTGCATGTAAGGTTTTCAGTTTGTTTATATCCTGTTCAGGCATACCATAATACATTACACAGGCAACATTTTGTTTTCCGGCAATTAATGCCGTTTGTAAGCTCCAGCCTCCGCCAAAACACCAGCCGATGGTTGCTATACGGGCTTTCGGTCCAATATAAGCTATAGCTCCTTTTATGATCGCTTCGGCCCGGTCGTCTTTCACCGCCTGCATATATTTGCCGGCATCTTCACGGGTAGTGGCTACTTTGCCATCGTAAAGATCGAGATCCAGCACATTTACATCGTCCAGGTCATTGTATATTTTCTCCGACTCATGCTTTACAAAGTCGTTCAACCCCCACCATTCATGTATCACTAAAAGCCAGTTGTTGGTTGGTTTTTTGGCCTTCATTTCAAAGGCATCGGCCTCTTTACCATCCGGGGTTTTATAGGTAATGCTTTTACCTATGGTGCTTTGAAAATGGTACGGCCTGGGGTTGGCATGTGCCATTACAAACTTTTTATCAGATGCCAGCAGGGCAAATTTTTGTGTTGACGACTGTTTGCAGCAGGACATCTTACTTTGTCCGAAAGCAAATGCACAACAGAAGCAAATTAAGGTCAGGAGTGAAAATTTTTTCATGATAATGTTAATTAAGCATTAAAAATGATAAATAATTAAAACATCAAATTGTTTTAAACGTTAGGGGGTATTGTTATAAATGAATTAATTTAACGGTTGATAACCCTTAATGCAAGCGTATTTGCTGTTTAGGCAGGTTTTTCCGACCTTTGTTTTATATGTTAGTGAAGCTAACAAAAATATGCCGAAAAATAAACTATAAGGTGCTGCTGCTTATGGTGGTCTATATCTCTATCCATATAGCAAATTCGTTTTACACTTTAAGGCATACCACACTTCATCAAAGCCACAGTTTTTTTAAGCAGGGCACTGACGGGTTTATTCACCTTCAGCGTGCAGAGAAAACTACCGTAAGCGAGAATGTTTTAACGCTGCACCAGCTTTTGCAAAAAGCAGCCTGGTTTTTCATCGTACTGTTATTTGGTATCGGAGTGCTGGAAAGCGGAGAGGTTATCTCCCCCGGTCACGACAGATATTTACCCCATCGGCATACATACCTGCGATACTGTGTGCTCCGGCTATGATGAGTTGTGCCGGGCTATTCATTAACGCACGGATAAAGGCCATATCACACTTGCAGTTTTTCTGTTTCTGCAACCAGGACCGCAAAGGTCCTTCCGGCTATGGGAGTTGTTTAAATTATATCTTTTACAGACCGAAACATTCTCCGTCCCCTCATCAAGCCACCATTCAGATGATACCGGCCTCATGCGTTTACCGGCAATTATTAACCGTTTTTTTATCATGAACATTGATGCCCCTGTCAGTGAGAGAGATCAGATAGAATTAAAAAGTTATAGTTTGAATAGATTCTAAAGCCAGGCCCGCTATAGGGCGAACACCGATCATTTCAGACTCACGACGCGGATAAAAGTTTAAGATTCCATCAAACAGGTTTATCAATAAGGATCAGCATGACGTACAAGCAATATTATCATAAAATAAGCCAGGAAATAGCCGATAAAGAAAAGCATATTTCAGCTCAGAATAAAGCATTGAAAGGCGATAAGGGATATATGGATAAAGAAGACATATATGCCTATATGACCTTACGCAATGAGTTGAACTCTCTGATGGCCAAACGCGAAGAATTGTTAAAATTGATGAGCGATGGCAAAGTTGAGGCGCATGACGAAGTGGATATGCGTAACTTATCCGGAAGCAGAAGTGCATAGGCCCTGTTCCGTTTATTTTAAGGAGGATATTGAACCGATCAATATCCTCTTTTTTTAATTTAATATGTCATTTCGAGCCTGTCAGCTAAGAGTGTGAATAAGGGACAGGAGAGGAATGACAATGGGCTTTTTGCTTTCCCTTTCTGCTTTCACCGCGAAATACCCTTTTTAGGCATTAGTTTTTGGTGCCAGCCATAGCCTCCTTCATCATTTGCTCCAGTTCATCCTGATGATCTTTTACTACCTCTTGGCCTAAAAGCATGCCTTTTTGTGAAAGAGTGACCGACTTTTCAACGTACTTTTTACCAAGCGGAGTATTAACAAAAACAATTAGCTGGTTAAGTTCATCCTCAGTAAACTCGGCTGCATATAGTTTATCCAACTTACTTTTGAGCGTATCCCATGTATAGTATTTATCCATAAATTTTTTCATAACACCAACAAAAGCCTGTCTTTGGTTTTCTGGAATTTGACCACTAAAAGCATTAATGATATTATCTGTTATTGCGCCGAATTTGGTGTTGATTCCGGTTGCGATCAGATATTTTTCAGCAGTTTGTAAGTGGGATGGTGTAAGATCTTGTGCTGTTTGTGCTTTTGCGCCTACGCATAATAATAGCACACCGGCAATTGTAATAAGGGTTAGTTTCATTTTTTTAATTAATTGTGACTGCTAAATATATAAACTTCTTTTTTGTCTGAACCAGAATTAACAGAATTTAAGAATGAACAGAATGCGCGTTAAACCGCCATGCACCAACCGCCCACCGCCACGCTTAGTAATGATACCTGACGAACGCCTCCATGGCCTGGTACTCAGCAAGGCCGAGGCGGTCATAAGATTGGGCCGTTTCGCGGTTGCG
>JBQCEA010000149.1:0-2553 GCA_051960695.1 Mucilaginibacter sp.
AATATAGTTGAGATTGATAAGATGGCTGTTATGTATCCTGAAAAACTGGAGATCAGAAAGTATATCTTCAAAATCTTTCAGCGTTTTGGCAACCATTAATTGCTGTTTATCTTTCAGGTAAATGGTAGTATAATTTACACTGGCCTCACAACGGATAATATCATCTATTGACAGAAAAACCAACCCTTTACTCGTTGGGACCGTGATCTTTCGCGCCGCGTTATTCGTCTTAAAATTGTTCAGCAGCATTTGGAATTTATCAGTCAATTCATGCTGCTGCATAACATGTTGTAGTTTACTGATCGCCTGTAGCAGGTCATCCGGATCAATCGGTTTTAGCAAGTAATCAACCGCGCTGAACTTGAAAGCTTTAATGGCGTAATTGTCATAAGCCGTCACAAATATTATTTCAAAATTGATCTCCGGTAATTGGGTCAGCAGATCAAATCCTGTTTTTTCGTGAAGCTGCACGTCCAGGAAAACCAGGTTGGGCTTAAGCTCATTGATACCGATTATAGCTTTTTCAACTGTATCAAATGTACCGGTCAACTGCACTGTTTGGCGGCAAAAGTTATGAAGCATATCCTCCAGCCGGTTAATGCAGTGCTGTTCGTCGTCAACAATTATTGCCTTGATCATAATTCAAAAATCCAGTTCGTAAGGTATCCTGATACTCACCCGTGTGCCTTGGTCCAGGTCGGTCAGCTCAACCCTGGCTTTATTTTGCCTGCTTTCATTGATCATATTGATTCGCGATTGAATGGCCCCGATGCTAAATGACCTTCTTGCGGGTCGTTTTAGTTCCAGTTTTAACCTGGATGATCGCTCCCTGCCAATGCCGTCGTCCTCTACAGTATATTCGATCATATCATCGTGCTTCATTGCCTTAACGGTGATGTTACCGCTTCCGTTCTTTGGCGAAATGCCATGCCATATACTATTCTCCACAAAAGGCTGTAACAGCATGGGTGGCACGAGAGTGTTTTCACTATCGAGTCCTTCCTCAACCTCTATCCTATACCTGAATTTATTATCCAGCCGCAATGCTTCCAGTTGCATGTATAGTTCCAGCGTTTCAAGATCATTCGCCAGACTGATCATTTGATGCTCCGAATTTTCTAATATCTTTCGCATCAGCTTCGCAAATTTTACCAGGTAAAGGTCGGCTGTTAACTTATCATGCCGACCAATGTAATCACCTATCGAATTTAACGAATTGAAAATAAAATGCGGGTTAAGTTGCGACCGAAGAGCTTTTAATTCCGTTTCTACCATCCGGGCTTTCATGGCTACTTCCTTTAGCTGTTCTTTTGCATGTTTGCGCCGTTCGTAAAAAACCAAAGTGATGCCACCAAAAATAAGTACGGCAAGCCCGATAATGATAGACGCATTTTTGATCACTTTTTGCCGGGCGATCTCGGCCTCTGCCCTGGTCTGTTCCTGTATATGTTTAGCTTTCAGGGCTGCTGCCTTCTTATCAAAATCATATTGAATGTTAAGGCGGGTTAATTCCTGCCGTTTCTTATCATTAAAAATAGAATCCTTTAACACCGTATAATTCCGGTAGCTGAGTAAGGCGCCTTTATAGTCCTGCTGTCTTTCAAGCACCTGGCTCATGTTTTTCCACTGATCAGCTTCGTTATTTACGTTTTGGGTCGCTTTAGCTAATGCTATTGCTTTTTGTTGCCATTTTTTGGCTTCAGCAAGCCGCTTTGAGGACCGCATTCCGCGTTTGAGCAGAACAGATGCAGGCGCATCCATATAAAGCGAGGCCATCTGCCCCGCACCTATCGACAAATTGTTTTTAGCACCGATCTTTTGAAAAATGGCCATCGCCTCATCCAGACAATTGAAGGCTTCCTGGTAACGGTTCATATGGGTATAGGCCACGCTCATATCAGCAAGGTCATTAGCCTCACCTTTTATGCTTTTGTTTTGCCGGTTTAAGATAAGCGCCCGTTGATTATAATCGATCACGCGTGAATAATCGCCCATATCCATATACACTGCGCCTATATTATTTAAAGCCGCAGGTATCCATAATTTATCGTGTACTTGTTCAAGCGCATTCAAACAACGGTTATAATATTCAAGTGCTTCAGGATATTTTTTCAAATAATAATATACCACACCGATATTACCTAAAACCTTGGCGTTATAAGCAATATCATGCATTTGCTCTACCAGCCGTAATTGCGTTAAATAGCAATTAATAGCCTTTGGATAATCGGCAAGCAAATTGTAACTGTTGCCCAGCGCCGATAGGCATAAAATATATAACTTTTTATCGCCGATCTGTTTTGCCAGGTTAACAGCCTGTTGTGCATAGTCGTTACTGGCTGCGTAATCAGCTATGGCATAATAATTATAAGCTATGCGTATGTAACATGTTGCTATATCTGCCTTTGTGCCTGCTCTTTCATACAGCTTTAAAGCTAAAAATAGCGTGCTGATCGCTTTTTTAAGTTCCGTTTTGTACTCATAATTTTTAGCTTTTGCCAAATAGGCGTTACCCAATAAACGATCTTGTTTTAATGATCTGGCCATGCTAAT
>JBQCEA010000150.1:0-7908 GCA_051960695.1 Mucilaginibacter sp.
ATCTAAACGACTATGAACTGGGGGTAAAACACAATTTACCGGTTGTAGATATATTAAATGATGACGGCACGCTGAATGAAAAAGCGCAAATACTGGTAGGTGAGGACCGTTTTATAGCACGCAAAAAGATAGCCAAGCTATTGGAAGAAGCGGGCGCTTTGGAAAAGACGGAGGATTATAAATCACAGATCGGTTTTTCAGAGCGTACAGATGCGGTTATCGAACCAAAGCTTTCTATGCAATGGTTCTGCAAAATGAGCGAGATGGCAAAACCTGCGCTGGATTATGTGTTGAAGGGCGACATCAAGCTGATACCAGACAAATTCATCAATACCTACCGTTATTGGATGGAAAATGTAAAGGATTGGTGCATCAGCAGGCAATTGTGGTGGGGGCAGCAGATACCAGCATGGTATCTCCCGAATGGTCAGTATGTTGTTGCTAAAACCAAAGATGAGGCTTTGGAGCAGGCAAAACGTAAAACTCAAAACTTACAGCTCACTACTGCTGATCTGACGCAGGATGAGGATGTGGTAGATACCTGGTTCTCGTCATGGCTGTGGCCGATATCTGTTTTCGACGGTTTTAAAGATCCCAATAACGAAGACATTAACTACTATTATCCAACGAATGACCTGGTAACTGCTCCCGAGATCCTTTTTTTCTGGGTAGCCAGGATGATCATGGCCGGTCATGAGTTCAGGGGCGAATTGCCGTTTAGGAATGTCTACCTTACCGGTATTGTTCGCGATAAAATCGGCCGTAAAATGTCTAAATCATTAGGTAACTCACCTGACCCGCTTGACCTGATCGCTAATTATGGCGCCGATGGTGTAAGGGTTGGTATGTTGTTTTCATCGCCGGCAGGTAACGACCTGATGTTTGACGAAAAGCACTGCGAGCAGGGCCGGAACTTTGCCAACAAAATATGGAATGCCTTCAGGCTGGTAAAAGGCTGGGAAGTTGACGATCGACTGGAGAATAGGAACGAAGCGGCGATCAACTGGTTCCAAAGCCGCTTTAGCGAAGCACTGGCAGAAATAGAAAACAACTTTGCGCAATACAGAATATCCGAAGCGCTTATTGCTACTTACAAGCTGGTATGGGACGATTTCTGCGCCTGGTACCTGGAAATGATCAAACCCGGTTATCAGCAGCCTATCGATAAAGAAACTTATGAGCGCACGATCAGTTTCTTTAGCGATGTGCTGAAATTACTGCATCCGTTTATGCCTTTCATAACTGAAGAATTGTGGCATGATGAAGATATTTTTGGGCAGCGTTCCGCGACCGATTGCTGCATCGTTGCAAAAATACCGGAAATCGGGCAAATAGATACCCAACTTTTACGCGATACCGAAATAGTTAAGCAGGTGATCACTAAGATCAGGGACATTAGGCAGAGTAAACAGTTATCTCCTAAGGAGAAGCTTAACCTGATGATTAAAGTCAATTCGGATATTGATTATAACCAGTTTAGAACAGTTATTTCGCGGATGGCGAATATCGACGAGTTTACCTTTGTAACAGACAAGGTGAATGGTGTTGCCGGATTTACAGTTTCAAAAGATGAATTTTTTATACCATTAGCTATCAATATTGATGCAGATGCGGAGAGAGAGCGGCTTGAAAAAGAAAAAGACTATTTACAAGGATTTTTAAAGTCTGTTGAAGCAAAATTGGGCAACGAGCGTTTTATGAAAAATGCAAAACCGGAGATCGTAGAGAACGAACTCAGGAAAAAGGCGGATGCTTTAGCCAAATTGAAAATAGTTGAAGATAATTTAAAAGGATTGGCAGGTTAATTGTTAATAAGATTACAATCCTTGAAAAATTGATGCTTGGCTCTTTACTCACGCATTGTATTTTTAAGTAATAAATAATACGTGCAAATACCCCGCAATGAATAAAGACGTAGGTTTCTTTAATTTTTCTATTAATAAAATATTAACCAAGGATCAAACGATTCTTGACCAGGCACGGATTCGGCTTTTGTATTACGGTTTGTGGCTGGCTATTATCGGCGTGTCGGCATTGCTGGTTAGTATTTTTCTCGAGCACCAGTATATTCTGGCCTTCACAACAACCATACTGCTGCTCAGCCTTATTATCCTGTTCAAATATCTGACCTTCAGGCCGCGGTGGGGTATCATATCCCATATTTTGCTGGTACTGGCGACGGTTGTGAACATAACCAATGTTTTCATCACGCTGCAAACGGTAGATATAATCACAGCCCAGATCGTACTACTCATTATCGTTTTCAGCTTTTATATGCTTGGGCAGGTTAGCGGCATGTTTTATTCGCTGGTAAACCTGATCCCTGTACTGCTTTTCCTGGTGCTGGAATACGATAATAACTACTTTATTGATATTAAGCCCAAGGTATTAGACCAATCAACGGTAATTATAGCCATCTGCGCAATTTTTATCCTGATCATTTTTATGCATAGCCACTTTTATACGGCCTTTATAAAGAGTATCAGGGAATTGCGTGCTACCGCGGAAGAGAGGGGAAAGTTAAATACAGAGCTGGAAAAAGTAATCGAAAAAGCTGAAAAATCAGCGCAAGCGAAGTCGGAATTTCTTTCGATCATGTCTCATGAGATACGTACCCCGCTTAACGCTGTAATAGGCATGGGGAACCTGTTAATGATGGGTAACCCACGACCAGATCAGAAAGATAACCTGGAGATATTAAAGTTTTCTGCCAATAACCTTTTGGCTTTGGTGAATGATGTTCTTGATTTTAATAAGATAGAAGCCGGTAAGGTGGTGTTTGAAAACATTAAGTTTAGTTTACCCGAGCTGATGCAAAATGTTTGTGGAGGACAAATGCTTAAGGCAGAAGAAAAGGGGCTTATTTTTAGTGTGGAAATTGACCCGGTACTTCAAAACAAGATCATCATCGGCGACCCTACGCGTTTAACGCAGATCATTTTTAACCTATTGAGTAATGCCATAAAATTCACGCATGTAGGCAATGTGTGGCTTAAGGTTACTTGCATTGAAGACCGGCACAATATCGTGAACGTGAACTTTTCGGTTAAGGATACAGGTATAGGTATTGAGCGGGAAAACCTTGAAGCTATTTTTGAGCCGTTTACACAGGAATCTATCACAACCACACGTCAATACGGTGGTACCGGGCTTGGCCTTGCCATTGTTAAGCGCTTGCTTGAATTGCAGGGCTTACAAATGACAGTTGAAAGCAAAATGGGCGAAGGTTCTGAATTTTCATTCAGTATAGAGTTCCCGGTATCAACTGAAACCAAACCTGTTCCTGAAGAGAAAATGCCGATTGTTGCAGATGTGGCGGAAGGTGTTAATAACCTGCGTGTGCTGATAGCTGAAGATAACCTGGTAAATGTAATGCTGATGAAAAAACTGTTTTCGAAATGGGGCATTACACCAACCATTGCCGAAAATGGTGAACGCGCAATAGAAATGGTCCAATACGGTAATTTCGATATTATATTGATGGACCTGCAAATGCCTGTGATGAATGGCTTTGACGCTGCAACTGAGATCAGGAAAATGCGCGATCCTAAAAAAGCTAATGTCCCAATCATTGCATTAACCGCATCGGCTTTGTTTGATATTAAGGAACGCGTGTTTAATTCGGGCATGAATGATTATGTGTCAAAACCTTTTAAGCCGGATGAGCTTAAAGAGAAGATGCAGAATCTTGTAGAAACGATCATTTAAGGGCATAGCTGCCTGTATTCCGGCAATTCTTCTATAAACTGATAGCTCTGCTGCTCAAAATCTATCCTGCAATAGTAATGGTTAAGTCCGTTGGTAACGCAAAGAACCGATACTTTGTGAACCATATTGTACCGTGCAGCCTGGTCAAATACTTTTTGACCTATGCTGATAGCCGGAGCTTTACACTCGATCAGCAATATCCGCTCTCCCGAAGAATTGAAAACCACAATGTCTGTCCGTCGGGCTTTACCGTGCAGCTTTAATCCGCCTTCGAGTTTAATAAGTGTTTTAGGGTAGCCCTTCTGATTGATGAGATATTGCACAAAATGCTGTCTTACCCACTCTTCCGGAGTTATCTGGATATACTTTTTACGTATATCGTCAAATAAACTTAATTTGCCATTCTCTTCTATTATCTTGAACGGGTAGGGCGGTAACTGAAGCGGCTGCAGCATTGTACAAAGATAGGTTGATTCGCTGAATAAGTTGGGTTAGATTAGTTGATTGAGCTGGATTGGTTGATTAAGTTGCATTTGTTGATAAACTTCCATTTTTTAACTAAATCAACCGCTTAACTAAATCAACCTAATCAACTTAAATCCCTACTTTTGAATTCCGGAATGAACGCATCTGATATTATAAAAGACTTTAAAAGCCGTAAGCCAAGGCCGCTTTACCTGTTACATGGCGATGAGCCGTATTTTATTGACATGGTAAGTAATTATGCGGAAAATAATTTCCTTTCAGATGCGGAAAAGGGCTTCAATCAAACGGTTCTGTATGGTAAGGATACCGATATCATGACGGTGCTGAATGCAGCCAAGCGTTATCCGATGATGGCGGATTACCAACTTGTTTTAGTAAAAGAAGCGCAGGATATGAAGTGGGGTAAGGAAGATGATGATAAAAAGGGCCTCGATCCATTATTGAGCTACCTGGAAAAGCCATTGCCAAGTACGGTGCTTATCTTTTGCTACAAATACGGGAAGTTCGATAAACGTAAAAAAACTTACAAAGCCATTGAAAAAAATGGACTCGTATTTGAATCAGCTGAACTTTACGATAACAAAATACCAGCCTGGGTAGAAGGGTATGCTGAAGAGAAAGGGTATAAGATCAACCAGCAGGCGTCGGCAATGATCGCTGAATATTTGGGCAACGACCTATCTAAAATCGCCAATGAATTGGATAAATTGATGTTGAATGTTCCAGCCGGACAAGCCATTACTATGCAGCATGTCCAGGATAATATTGGTATCAGTAAAGAATATAATGTTTTTGAGCTGCAAACAGCTTTAAGCAAAAAAGACCCTTATAAAGTAAACCAGATCATCAATTATTTCGAGGCTAACCCTAAGGCAAATCCAATTGTGCTGGTTTTGGCTAACCTGAATAACTTTTTCAGCAAGGTATTACTTTATCACTACGCTAAAGATAAATCGCAGCAAAACCTTGCCCGCGAATTAGGTGTGAACCCGTTTTTTGTAAAAGATTATGAATTGGCAGCGCGCAGCTATAATTATGGCAAAGCAATGCAGATCATCAGTTTGCTGAGAGAGTACGACTTGAAAAGTAAGGGTGTGGATTCAAACGCCGGAAATGGCGAACTAATGAGGGAGCTAATGTTTAAGATACTTCACTAAAAAGATCTCAGTATTTAGTTGGCGTCAATTTCCTGAACGGGAGAATTTACCGTGCTCCGTTTAGAACCATGTAATAGTAATTCAATATTGAGGCAGGCGATAACGCTTAAAAAAGTATAGAAACTGATGTTTTGAAAAACTGTTCCTACACTAAATTCATGAAGAAAATTCATATCAAAGGTTTATTATAGATTAAATTTAGCAGGCAAAGTTAATGGTTTTAATTAAAAACAATAACATTTATCTATAAAGAAAATTTATTTTTCTTATATTTTATTGTTAACCAGTTGCTTTGTATGATACAATTGAAGTAGAGAAAATGTTTGCTGAAAGTGTTTTTTGTTTCTGCGCTCTTTTTCACAACTTTACGCATCAATAAAAATTCATTATATGCAATACTGGCTTGTTAAATCTGAACCGCATAAATACAGTTGGGAACAATTCAATAAAGATGGCCGCACCATGTGGGATGGCGTGCGAAATTTTGCTGCCCGCAACAACCTGAGGTCGATGAAAGAGGGGGATCTCGTATTTTTCTACCACAGTAATGAGGGTAAGGAGATAGTAGGTATTGCTAAAGTGGTAAAGGAATCATACCCTGATCCTACAACCGATGACCCGAATTGGGTTGTGGTCGATCTTTCGCCGGTAGAAACCCTTAAAAAGCCGGTTACTTTGGAACAGGTTAAAGCCGAACCATCACTAAAGACCCTGGAGCTGGTTCGCCTCGGCCGATTGTCAGTTTCTGCGGTTAAGCGCGAGGAATTCGACAAAATATTGCAAATGGCATCCTAATTGCCTTTCTGCTCGGCAATAAAAAGTGCCTTGAGTTCGGTAGCATCATCCGGACTCATTTTGCCTCCCAGTATCAATCTCAGTTGTCGGCGGCGCAAGGCGCCATCAAATAGTAATTTATCTTCTTCAGTTTCGGCTTGTACCGAAGGTACAGGAATAGTACGGCCGCTTTGGTCAACAGCTACAAAGGTGTAATAAGCCTCATTGCTTTTTACTTTAGTACCCGAAGGTACATTCTGCGCCCAAACATCCAGTCTTACTTCAACTGAAGTGGTAAAAGCCCGGGTTACTTTAGCCTCAATAGTTACTACGTCGCCAAGCTTAATGGCGTGTTTAAAAGAAACGTTATCTACTGATGCGGTAACTACAATACGGTTGCAGTGTTTTTGTGCCGAAATGGCGGCGGCAATATCCATCCAATGCAGCAAACGCCCTCCCATCAGGTTATGTAAAGTATTGGTATCGTTGGGCAATACCAATTCGTTCATTATAGTAAGAGAATCTTTGGGGGTTCTGGCGTTCATGTTAAATTTTTTGCTGCAAATATACAACTTGAGCGCTAAATGCAGCGGAATGGTGGTTTTCTATCGTTTTGTGGTGGTCAAAGTATTGTATCCAACCAATTCTGTCCATCTTGCGCCCGCCGGACGGTAATAGACCAGCGCCTGGTACTCGTTTTCAGTTTCGAAGTGTGAACCTGCAAATGCTGTATTGTCCGGTTGTTTAGAGTCATTTGGAACCCACACATATTCATAATCATATACGCCTTGCTTCAGGAACTGCTGGGTGTGAAAGTGCCTGTCAGCCTGATCATAAGTAAGCCTGCTGTTGTCATCGAGATGGTAATTATTGAATTGCCCTACAATGTAAGCTGAACCATCGGCTGCATTTTTGGTGCTGGCAAGGGTAAAATAAATATGGGCATAATCGGCATCGGTACGCGGGTCGCTGCCATCCTGATTGCCGGGGAAAAACTTGCCGTCGTTATCGTACTGAAACGAATATAAAGGGTTATCGAGGGTAGGGTCAGTAAGTAGCATTACCGTATTGGCAGTGTCGCGGTATATATGCAATACGTGGTCGGTATTGGTTTTTAGGGTACGTGTATCAAAATGCCTGAACTCATTTAATCCCTGGAAATCGAAAGTGTTAATGTCATTATAGATCAGTCGTGTACCTTGTATATTGGCAGGCTGTGAGCTTGTCTGTGCAGTTTCGTAACGCCTGTTTTGCATTACCAGCGTGTGTATATCATAGTTGGGATTTTGTACGCTTAAGTTACCGTAATCCACAGTAAAATTGATCTTTTGATTGGTTTGGCGCGATGCTCCATTTGTTGAAGCCACAATGTCGGCGGTTACAAAAACTTTAGGTGAAAGTATATAGAAGCGCTGGGTAAGCACCATTTTCGACTGATCGTCATCTTCGTAAACTTTTAGAATATAGTTGCCGGAAAGTTTAGGGATAATGTTGCTGTTCGGAAATTTTAGCTCGTAATGCGTATACTTTTGAATAGTGGCCGATGAATAGCTGTAGTCGCGTATCTGATCTTCGTTAAAGCCCTGAAGATATTCAGCAGGGGACAGATTGGACGAGTTCCAGTTCTCATCACAATGCTCAATGGTGTAATAGAAATTGCGTGAGACGCCGCGAAGATCATCAAAAGTCAAAAGCAGTTGTTCCCTGGAACCCAGTTCAATAAGCGGGAATGATTGCTCTTTTTTAATATTGTAAAGTTCGACGGTTTTAATACCTGGCGTGA
>JBQCEA010000151.1:0-5136 GCA_051960695.1 Mucilaginibacter sp.
TTACTCTTTCCGCTCGCATTGGCCCCGTAGATAATACATGACTTGACCAGTTTCAAATCGCTAAAAGGCAGCGGATAAAATATATTCGCGGGATGCTCTTTAATTGTTCCGGCATCCATCCGGATACGAACATTGTTCTTAAAAGATAGGTAGTTGTCTGCTGAGAATTCTAAAAGCATCGTGACTTATTAACACAAATTACGGCGTTTTCACGCTATTGCGAATATATGACATTACATGTGGAAAAATAAAATCAAATTTTGAGAGATTTTCACAAAATTTCAATTTTTATCCAACTATATTTGGTAAAATTATTTCAAAAATGGCTACAGATAAAAACAAACATCTCGACGAAGTACTGGCCACGCATAAGATCAAACACGAACAGGCCTTGCTCGACAAACACAAAACGAAACGCGATGAGATTTGTCAGGCGTTGGTAGACAAATACGGTGCTGATATCTACGACCCTTTTACCTCCGGGTCTTATGCAAAAAACTCCGCCGTTAACAAAAAGTTTGATTTTGACTTGGTCGCTCCATTCAAAAGAAGCGCTTTTGGAACGCTGGAGAAAATGTACACGAGCGTTTACGATTTCCTGTCGGGAAAATACACCGGAACTGCCCACGTACGCAAACAAAAGGTTTCAATAGGGATTGAATTTTTTACCGATAACGACGGTGATACAGTAAAAATTGACGTCGTGCCTGGCAGAGAACTCAACGAAGACCAATACATAGACGACAACAAACTGAACCTGTATGTATATGCCCAGTTTGGAAAATTGCTCGGAGGCAGCGAATATATTAGAAGTAATATAAGGGCGCAGATACAGAATATCAAGGAGCATGTTGATCGCGCTTATTTAAGGCAAAATATCCGCTTGCTCAAAGTCTGGAAACTGCACAATAATAAAACGCCAAAATCTTTCTTCCTGGAACTGATGGTAATCAAAGCTTTCGACGCAAAAGACGTGTCAGGCGATATTTGGTCGCGTCTTAAGACCATCCTTGAGTTTATACGTGACAATGTGAAAACCATATCATTGCCTGATCCTGGAAATAGTAACAATGAGGTAGCTGATACAATGACGGATTACGACAAAATGATACTCAGTGACGACATGCGGAATATGATTGCCCGCATCGAGGAAAATAGCGACCACATCAAAATGTACTTCCCTGTGAACGATAAGTTTTCGTCGGACAACGGGAATAAGTATGACAGCAGGAAGGCTGCAGCTTCTATACCTCCGGCAACAAGATTTGGTTAATGGACGGGCGCGTAGACCTTATTACTTCAAGTATCAGGCAGTTTCCGGGAGTTGAACTGACGACACCATTCGTTGCGGAAGGCAACATACTGTCAGGTGAGATCGTATTGCCTGTTGGTGAATCCAGGCTTAATTTCGCCGTGGAGATTCGCTCCCACTACCCTTTTCAGTACCATGACTCTGAAACTATCCGTTTTATAAACAGGGCTCTTATACCTTATGATCATGTAAACGCAGATGGCTCTATTTGCGTCCATACCACCCACAGCCCCGATCTCGTCACCAAAATTGCCCTGGATCTTAGTGCGCTTGAGCAATGGGTAAAAAAATATTACCTGGCTAAAGAAAAGGACAACCATTACGAACACATCATGGTCGTGCCTTCGGGCAGCGGAACCAATCAGGCTCTTTGGTTTACCGATGTGGATTATCAATTTTCCGATCAGGATTTTGGCGAATTCCAGTACTCCCTTTTAGCCAATGGCTACATTAAAGACAGGCCTATTAACACCTTCATTATCCAGGAATTCAAAACGAAAAATGGTTTAATACCTTGTAGCTGGAACAGCCTGTATAAAACCCTGCATAAAAGCGTTGGTGTTTATTTATTTATCGAAGCTCCCCCGACAGAAAACAGGCGCTTCGCGGTCAGAAACTGGGAAGACCTGCATCCGTTCGTCTCCCGCGCCTTTCTAAAATACCTCTATGATTTCGGGCGAAATCTTACCAATAGTAAGATCAAGAACCTCGAATTTAAACTCATAATAGGCTACCGCATCCCGGATGGGATTCACTGGCAGGCCATCAATGTAAAGAAAGAGGAGTTTCCCCTATTCGTAGAAAAAACTGGCCCCAAAACTTATGATGGGAAATTCGATGACCAGGCTATAGACTGGATGACGACAAAAAATTGCTCGGAAAGATATTTTTTTGGTCGCGGCGCGTTTTGCCCTAAATTGGCCAAAGGTAGAATTCTGATTATAGGTATAGGCGCTATCGGAAGTATGGTAGCTTCCACCTTGATCAGAGGTGGTTGCCAGGTATTATTTCTAAACGACCATGATGTAAAAGAACCTGAAAACATTTGCCGCTCCGAATACCAGTTCAGCACGGGCATGGTTTCAAAAGTTTATGAACTAAAAAACAGGCTAATGGAAATATCGCCATTAGCCGAAGTGACGGGAAATGAAGAATTAACTGATATCATCAAATCATTTCGCGTGCATGAAAAGTGGAAAGGCGTGCTTGAGGACGCATTTAATAGATTTGACTATATTTTCGACTGTACGACAGATAACGACCTTGCCTACATTTTCAGCGAACTTACGTTAGACGTTGAGGTAGTAAACATCTCCATCACAAACCATGCAAAACAATTGGTCTGCGTATTCAAACCGGACCTATATAAGTGGCTTATGTCTATATTTAACACGCTTGATAATGACATGAACGATCTTTTTAACCCTACGGGTTGCTGGAGCCCAACTTTTAAGGCGGGTTATAACGACATAGCAGTATTGGTTCAATATGCCCTGAAGCAGGTTAACCATTTACTGGCCAACGACCGTCCCCTGCGAAATTTTTATCTGGAGGTAACTGAGGAAGATAATGTTGCAATAAAATTAAACGAGTTTTGATTGTAAAGAACGACGAAATAGGATTATCATTTGAAATTCCCGCCGACCTGATCGAAAAAATTGAAACGATAGGCAGGAAACACTATCCAAATGAATTTGGCGGACTGCTTGTTGGCAATTATTCAGCGGACAAAAAAACCGTGCTGGTTACCGAAACTTTGCTGCCGAAGGCATATAAATCTTCAAAGTATAGCTTTGAACGGGGGTCTAACGGCTTCAGGAAAAAATTATTGGACCTTTATAATCAGGCCGAACCTAAATTCTATGTTGGTGAATGGCATACGCACCCGAATGGTAGGCCCAATCCAAGTTTTACGGATATGTGCGCGCTAAAAAAAATCGCAGATCATGAGGAGGTTCACATCACCAGCCCGGTAATGCTGATAGTGGGTTTAAACGCCAATGCCGTTGAATTAGGATTTTATGTTTATTTCAAAAACACCATTTATAGATATGAGACTACTTAAACCATTGTTGGCGGTAATAACGCTGGCGTTAACGTTATCTTCAAGCCAGGCTAAACAGCGCGACCACAGGGTAGACAGCCTTGAAGCCCGCATAAAAAACCTGGAGGAATACAAAGCAAACATTGACAATGTGTCAACAGCTAATAACGAAAACCTGAAAAAATACGTAGACGATGAGATAAAAAAAGGGCTGGACCAGGTCGACGACGCAAAGAAAATGATTACCTGGATTCTTTTTTTAGGCTTGCCGGTTACCGTCGGATCGATCATAGTTGCCTATTACAGCGCAACCAAAAAGGCAAAAAAATTCGTGATCGATAAGATTGAAACCATTGTGGAAGGCAAACGTGAAGAGATCATCAGGCTGATCGAAACGGAGACTTTCGACACCAAACTAAGGAACACAAAGAAATTGCTGATCATAAGCGGCGATCAGGAGTCAGAGGAAAGCCTGAAAAAGTTCATGGCCAAGCTCAAGTTCAAAAATGTCGTTTACCGTATTGTGGGTAGTTTCGAAAATGTGCCGGAACACGACTTGATGATATTTAACACGCCAGACGGTAACTTAAGCCAGGAAACTATCAATGAATTTATGGCGCAAACGGATGATGAGGACATTTGCTATGTTGCCTATACGACAAAAAACTTAACACGTGATTCACGATTGAACTTTTCGAATTCAAGATACACGCTGTATCATAATATATTGTCGACGCTGAAATATGCTGAGATAGCTCGCTTGATTGAGGAAAAGTAATATGAACGAGGAAGCAATAATTATATCCTGGCCGGAAGATTATGAGGATAATTTAGCTGAAGAAATATTGAGCTTTAGCAACGACGACTTTAAAATTGGATGCTACCGTACCGAAGATCCCGGCGTTTTGGCCGCATTGGAATGGGCGATACCGACTGCCTTTATTGTTTATTTGTTCGGCAACTTCTTCAAATCATTTATGAGCGAGGCTGGTAAAGACGGTTATGCCAAAACAAAATCTCTCTTAAAAAAGTATATAAAACATCGCCGGGAACAGAAAACTAAGCTCATTGCAGCCACGGCATCAACGGAAAAACTGAGCCGGCACTATGATCAGTCATTGACGATTTCACTTGCTGCAAAGTTCGAAACACACCTGGACATTATAGTATTGTTTAGCGAAAAGGCACAAACGACAGATGTTGACCCAATGCTTGAAGGGATGTTCCAGTCATTGATGTTCCTTTACGGTGAGTTTCAAAAACAAGCACAGAAAGATGAGGCAAAAGTTTTAAGAAAAAGAACACGGTTATATATGATCGTCAACCTCGAAACACAAAAATGGGAATTGTTGACAGCACAGCAGATGTCTGAAAAATACAGAAACCAGGATGCAAAAAACTAACGGCAAATTCCCGGAGCAGTTGATCCGGGAATGGGAAAACTCCGATGGCGTCAATTTTGCAATCGCATTAGCCAGGGAAACTGGCTGGCTATTACAAGTAGACTGGTGGGCGTATTCCAGCAACGATGTCGTTGAGAATATGCGATCTTTGAGGGTTTACGTGGCTACCGATGGCGACGCTGTTTATGATTTTAACGGAAAGAAATTAATCCAGGCTTACAATACGTACGTCGTACAACCCATTGCAAGAAAAAGGAACTATCCCGGAAATGGCATCAGCTCACGTTTTTACAGTGAAGAAAAGTTGTGGGACCTGCCGTTGCGCGTCAAACCTTCTGCAGCGGAGATTATAAAGGCCGTTCAAGAATTGAGAAAAC